>NZ_JAGYGK010000019.1:0-144595 GCF_019947395.1 Pseudomonas sp. BF-R-26
AACCAGAGCGGAGAGGTGAATGGCAGCATGGGCTCCCACACGTGCTTTAAGCACTCCGGGCATTCAGCTTGCCACTCACCGCTCTCACCCTCAGTCTAATTCCTGCCCAAGACACAAGCGGGCTTGCCCGCGATAGCGATCTAAACCACACCGCAAAAATCAGTTCTTGTGAAGCTTACTCATCAACTCCGCCTCAGCCTGGGTCAACCCGCAAGACTGAGTCAGTTCATCGACGCTGGCCCCCATCCCCACCAGGCGTGCTGCCTGAGCGAATGAAAGACTCGACGGATCACGCTGTTCCAACTGAGCCAGTTTGTCTGGCAACGGCCCGACGACGGCGCGCAATTCGTGCAGGTCTTCACCCATGCGCACGTTGCCGTTCTGGTAGTCGTCGACGCGCTTGGCCAGGTCCTTGATGCGCTGATCGCGCAGCGCATCGCCCTCGGCCTGTTGCGCGGCGATCTGCCGCTGAGCGCGGATGTACGCCAGGAACATCGCCAGCGTGCCTGCCCAGAAGAGGAACAGGACAATGACAGCTACCTCAAGAATCAATCAGATACTCTCCAGTTCCGACCATTCTTCTTCGCTCATCATCTTGTCCAGCTCGACCAGGATCAGCAGTTCGTTGTTCTTGTTGCACACGCCTTGAATGAACTTGGCGGACTCTTCGTTACCGACGTTTGGCGCGGTCTCGATTTCCGACTGACGCAGGTAAACCACTTCAGCCACGCTGTCGACCATGATTCCGACCACTTGCTTGTCGGCTTCGATGATGACGATGCGGGTGTTGTCGCTGATCTCGGCATTCATCAGGCCGAAGCGCTGACGGGTGTCGATCACAGTAACCACGTTACCGCGCAGGTTGATGATGCCCAGCACGTAGCTCGGAGCACCCGGGACCGGGGCGATTTCGGTGTAGCGCAGGACTTCCTGAACGCGCATCACGTTGATGCCGTAGGTTTCGTTGTCCAGCTTGAAGGTTACCCATTGCAGGATCGGATCTTCGGAACCCTTTGCAGCTGTCGCCTTATCATTCATACCCTGACCCCTCAAAAAACCGCCCTGGCGGTGTGTGTTCTGTGCGACGTCACTAAATGCCGTCGCTTGTCTGTTATGCAGCTTTATGTCGGTTTGTGGGTCGGCTTGCCGCCGCCCATGTGCTTTGCCCCACCGCTGGCGATCAGCTCGGCCAGTGCGGAAACGTCGAGCAAGGCACACATGTGTTCAATCACCGTGCCCGCCAGCCATGGCCGTTGACCCCGGTGGCTGCGCCATCTGATTTCGTTCGGGTCCAGGCGCAATGAGCGGCTGACCTGATGCACCGCCAGCCCCCACTCGTAGCCCTGAACCGAAATAACGTATTGCAGGCCTTGGCGGAAATCATCGCGATAACGATCCGGCATGACCCAGCGCGCGGTATCCAGTACTTTCAGGTTTCCGGCCTGACTTGGCAGGATCCCGAGGAACCATTCCGGCTGACCGAACAACGGTGTCAACTCGTGACCGGCCAGCGAATAAATCGAGCCCAGGCACACCAGCGGCACCGCCAGGGTCAACCCGGCGACGTCGAACAACAAGCACTCGAACGGCTCGGCAGCCCATGCTGGACGACCGTCGGTTTCCACCGGTGGCGGCGTGTTGCTTGGCGGCAGATGAACTTCAACCAACGGCGGCACCAATGCTTGCAGCAGTGGTGCAATCGTCGACACGGGCACCAGAATCGGTGCCGGCGCGTCGATCACGGCCACCGGTGCTTTCACCACTGGCGCAACGATGGGTGCAGCGGCCACTGCCGGTTTCTGCGCATCGCGGGCCTGTTCTTCAAGCACGGCAGCCTGGAACTCATCCAGCGCTGCTTCAACCTCGACAATCTCGACAACCTCGGGCAGCGCTTCGACTTCTGGCGACAGCTCTTCGGTCGCGTCCTGCAGCAAGGCGTCCAGATAGGACTGAAGGGCCAGTTGCGGGCGCGAGGTGATCTTCACCGGGCGAGTCATGCGCGCACCATCGTAGGAGCTGCCGAAGGCTGCGATCTTTTGGCGGATTCGAAGATGTCACAAAGAAAGATCAAAAGATCGCAGCCTGCGGCAGCTCCTACAGGGATTGAGTTCATCTCACGCCACCTGCGGAACAAGTTGCGCCGCCAGCAGATGCTTGAGCAGTGCACGGTAAGCGAGAACACCACGGCTCTTGCCGTCGAATTGCGAAGGCGTCAGCCCTGCCCGGCTCGCGTCACGCAAGCGGGTGTCGATCGGGATGTAGCCTTGCCAGATTTCTTCCGGGTACTTGTCGCGTAGCACGCGAAGGGTGCCGAGGGACGCCTGGGTACGACGGTCGAAAAGGGTCGGCACGATGCTGAACGGCAGCGCCTGTTTGCGCGAGCGGTTGATCATCGCCAGAGTGTTGACCATGCGTTCCAGGCCTTTGACCGCCAAGTGTTCGGTCTGCACCGGAATCACCAACTGCTGGCTGGCCGCCAAGGCATTGACCATCAGCACGCCGAGCAATGGCGGGCTGTCGATCACCGCGTAATCGAAGTCCTGCCACAACTGCGCCAGGCTCTTGGCGATCACCAGGCCCAAACCACTCTGGCCCGGCGACTGGCGCTCAAGGGTTGCCAGCGCGGTGCTCGATGGCAACAGGGAAATGCGTTCGTCACTGGTGGGCATCAGCAACTGACCGGGCAAACCTTGCGGCACGCTGCCCTTATGTAAAAACAGGTCGTAGCTGCTGTGTTCCAGGCTGTCGGGGTCGTAACCGAAGTAGCTGGTCATGGAGCCGTGGGGGTCGAGATCGACCACAACCACGCGCTTGCCCGCCTCAGCCAGCAAACCGGCTAGAGCGATGGAGGAAGTGGTTTTACCGACACCACCCTTTTGATTGGCAACTGCCCAGACTCTCATTCGGATTGTTCCTCCCGGTCGAAAAGGTCGACCGAGAAATAGCTCAACGTATTAATGCGGGTGACGGAGAATTGACGGAGCTCTCTCGTCCCGGCGACTTGACCGGGGTAGGTGCAGTTTGTGTGCCAGCCCGCTTCAACGCGGCATCCGGTTGTGCATGAGCCGTTCCGGTACCGGTGAGGCTGCGGCGTACATCGAGATTTCGTGAAACCACCAACACTACCCGACGGTTACGCGCCCGGCCTTCGGCGGTGGCGTTGTTGGCCACTGGCTGGAACTCGCCGTAACCCACTGACGCCAGACGCCCCGGGTTCACACCCTGCATCGCCAGCATGCGCACGATGCTTGCCGAACGGGCCGAGGACAGCTCCCAGTTGGTCGGGTATTGCGCGGTGCGAATCGGCTGATCGTCGGTAAAGCCTTCGACGTGGATCGGGTTGTCGAACGGCCTGAGGATCGCCGCAACCTTGTCGATGATGTTGAACGCGATGTCGCTGGGCATGGCATCGCCGCTGCCGAACAACAGGCTGGAATTGAGTTCGATCTCGACCCACAACTCATTGCCGCGCACGGTCATCTGATTGGAGCTGATCAAATCGCCGAACGCCGCGCTGATGTCATCGGCAATGCTTTTGAGCGGATCGTTGGCAGCCTGGGCGATGCCGGCGTCGATCTGTTCGCTGTCCTTGACCAGCGGCTTGGCCGGGGTCACGGTCTTCGGTCGCTCTTCACCGATAGGAATCGGTTTGAGGGCGCGATCGGAGTCGGTAAACACCCCGATCAACGCCTCGGAAATGATCTTGTACTTGCCTTCGTTGATCGAAGAAATCGAGTACATCACCACGAAGAAAGCGAACAGCAATGTAATGAAGTCGGCGTAGGAAACGAGCCAGCGTTCGTGGTTTACGTGTTCTTCAGGTTGCCGACGACGAGCCATGAGGTTATTCCCTTAATCCATGAAGCCCTGAAGCTTCAACTCAATAGAGCGAGGGTTTTCACCTTCGGCGATCGACAGAATCCCTTCCAGCAACATCTCGCGATAACGCGACTGCCGCAACGCGATGGACTTGAGCTTGGCAGCAATCGGCAGCAACATCAGGTTGGCACTGGCCACGCCATAGATGGTGGCGACAAAGGCGACGGCAATGCCGCTGCCCAGTTGCGACGGATCGGCCAGGTTGCCCATGACGTGGATCAGGCCCATCACCGCACCGATGATGCCGATGGTCGGCGCGTAGCCACCCATGCTTTCAAAGACTTTGGCGGCTTCGATGTCGCGGCTTTCCTGGGTGTAGAAATCCACTTCCAGAATGCTGCGAATCGCTTCCGGCTCAGCACCGTCCACCAGCAGTTGCAGACCTTTGCGTGAGTAGCTGTCGGGTTCGGCGTCGGCCACCCCTTCCAGACCGAGCAAACCTTCCTTGCGGGCGGTCAGGCTCCAGTTCACTACGCGATCGATGCCGCCGGCCAGGTCCACGCGCGGTGGAAACAGGATCCAGGCGAGAATCTGCATGGCGCGCTTGAAGGCGCTCATCGGCGATTGCAGCAGCGCTGCGCCGATGGTCCCACCGAGTACGATCAACGCTGCCGGGCCGTTGGCCAGCGCGCCGAGGTGACCGCCCTCAAGGTAGTTGCCGCCAATGATGGCGACGAACGCCATGATGATCCCGATAAGGCTTAAAACATCCATCAGATACACGCCTCGACCAGGTGACGGCCGATATCGTCCAGGCTGTACACCGCGTCCGCGAGTTCGGCTTTGACGATGGCCATTGGCATGCCGTAGATCACGCAGCTGGCTTCATCCTGAGCCCAGATCGCACTGCCACCCTGCTTGAGCAGACGCGCGCCTTCGCGACCGTCGGCGCCCATGCCGGTCAGTACCACCGCCAGAACTTTGTCGCCGTAGGATTTGGCCGCGGAACCGAAGGTGATGTCCACGCACGGTTTGTAGTTCAGACGCTCGTCGCCCGGCAGGATTTTCACCGCGCCA
The DNA here is from genome assembly GCF_019947395.1 of Pseudomonas sp. BF-R-26. Lineage (NCBI taxonomy): Bacteria > Pseudomonadati > Pseudomonadota > Gammaproteobacteria > Pseudomonadales > Pseudomonadaceae > Pseudomonas > Pseudomonas sp. BF-R-26. Next base: position 4,897 of record NZ_JAGYGK010000019.1, read on the forward strand.
CGGCCGTCGATCATCATTTGCTTGCCACCAGGAGCCAACAGCGCCAGGCCCGGACGCAGGATGTCACCATCCTCGGCCTCCTTGACGCTGATGCGGCACAGCTTGTCCAGACGCTCGGCGAAAGCCTTGGTGAAGGCTGCCGGCATGTGCTGGATCAACACGATCGGTGCCGGGAAGTTGGCCGGCAACTGCGTCAGCACCCGTTGCAGGGCAACCGGGCCGCCGGTGGAGGTGCCGATGGCGACCAGTTTGTAGGCTTTGCGTTTCGGCGCTGGCGACGATGGAGTCGCTGCATGGGTGCGAGCCGGAATCGGCGCCGGAGCCGGTGCCGGACGCGCAGGCGCGCTGCTGCCGTAGCTGTTGACGCTCGAAGGCACAGGCGTCGGGGCTGGCGCAGCCACCGGGGCCGGGGCGCTGTAAGTGCTGGCGCGACGATTACTGCGCGAGATGCTGAGAATCTTCTCGCACAGCAGTTGCTTGACCTTCTCCGGGTTACGGGAGATGTCTTCGAAATTCTTCGGCAGGAAGTCCACCGCGCCGGCGTCCAGCGCATCGAGGGTGACCCGCGCGCCTTCGTGAGTCAGCGAGGAGAACATCAAAACCGGGGTCGGGCAGCGCTGCATGATGTGCCGCACTGCCGTGATGCCATCCATCATCGGCATCTCGTAGTCCATGGTGATCACGTCTGGCTTGAGGGCCAGTGCCTGATCGATCGCCTCTTTGCCGTTTGTCGCCGTACCGACGACCTGGATATTCGAATCCGCTGAAAGAATTTCCGAGACGCGGCGGCGGAAAAACCCCGAATCGTCCACCACCAGGACTTTGACTGCCATAAACACTCCGTTAGACGGGGCGAGGCTCAGTCGCCCCGCTCCCCCAGAATCAAATACGCCGTGCGGCGTAACGCTTGAGCATGCTCGGAACATCGAGAATCAGCGCAATGCGGCCGTCACCGGTGATGGTGGCGCCGGACATGCCGGGGGTTCCCTGGAGCATTTTGCCCAATGGCTTGATGACCACTTCTTCCTGGCCCACCAGTTGGTCGACGACGAAGCCGATCCGCTGAGTGCCCACCGAAAGGATCACCACATGGCCTTCGCGCTGCTCTTCGTGAGCGGCGGAGCTGACCAGCCAGCGCTTGAGGTAGAACAGAGGCAGCGCCTTGTCCCGCACGATCACCACTTCCTGGCCGTCCACCACGTTGGTGCGCGACAAGTCGAGGTGGAAGATCTCGTTGACGTTCACCAGCGGGAACGCGAACGCCTGGTTGCCGAGCATGACCATCAGCGTCGGCATGATCGCCAGGGTCAACGGGACCTTGATGACGATCTTCGAGCCCTTGCCCTTGGTCGAGTAGATATTGATGGTGCCGTTGAGCTGGGCGATTTTGGTTTTCACCACGTCCATGCCCACGCCGCGCCCGGAGACGTCGGAAATCTCGGTCTTGGTCGAGAAACCCGGAGCGAAGATCAGGTTGAAGCAATCCGACTCGCTGAGACGGTCCGCCGCATCCTTGTCCATCAAGCCTTTCTTCACGGCGATACCGCGCAGAACGTCGGCATCCATACCTTTGCCATCATCGGAGATGGACAGCAGGATGTGGTCGCCTTCCTGTTCCGCGGACAGGATCACCTTGCCGCTGCGAGGTTTACCCATCGCTTCGCGCTCAGCCGGCTCTTCAATACCGTGGTCGACCGAGTTGCGCACCAAGTGGACCAGCGGGTCGGCCAAGGCCTCGACGAGGTTCTTGTCGAGGTCGGTTTCTTCGCCGACCAGCTCCAGGTTGATCTCTTTCTTGAGCTGGCGAGCCAGGTCGCGAACCAGACGCGGGAAGCGCCCGAAGACTTTCTTGATCGGCTGCATCCGGGTCTTCATGACCGCGGTTTGCAGGTCGGCCGTGACCACGTCGAGGTTCGACACGGCCTTGGACATGGCTTCGTCGCCACTGTTGAGACCCAGACGGACCAGGCGGTTACGCACCAGTACCAACTCGCCGACCATGTTCATGATTTCGTCGAGACGCGCGGTATCGACCCGCACGGTGGTCTCGGCTTCGCTGGCCGGTTTTTCTGGTGGTGGCGCAGACGGGGCACGAGCAGGCGCCGGTGCAGCAGCGGCAGCAGGCTTGGGCGCTTGGGCTTTTGGTTCAGGCGCTTTGGCAACAGGTGCCGGCGCCGCAGCCTTGACGACTGGGGTTGCTACCGCGGAAGCAGCAGAACCGGTGCCCACTTCAGTGAACTTGCCCTTGCCATGCAATTCGTCGAGCAGCGATTCGAACTCATGATCCGAGATCAGATCGCTGCCGGCCGCTTTAGCAGTTGGCGCAGCCGGGGCCGGGGCCGAAGCAATCGCCGACTCCAGCGCATCGACGGCAAAGTTGCCTTTGCCATGCAGCTGATCAAGCAGTGCTTCGAACTCGTCGTCGGTGATGTCGGAGCTGTCGCCTGCCGCTTTCGGGGCTGCCGGTGCGGTAGGCGCTGCGACCACGGCATCGGCGGCGAACTGGCCTTTGCCGTGCAATTGATCGAGCAACGACTCGAACTCGGCATCGGTGATTTCGTCGCTGGTCGCCGCATCGGCGGCAGGCGGAGCAACCACAGGCGCCTCGGCCTGAGCCTTGACGGCATTCAGCGAGTCCAGCAGTTGTTCGAATTCGTTATCGGTGATGTCACCTGATTCGCTTTCGGCGGCGGGTGCTTGCATCACTTCAGCGACAGGTGCCGCTTCATCGGCAGTTTGCGGCTCGGCCAGGCGGGCCAGAGCAGCCAGCAATTCAGGTGTGGCAGCCGTGATCGGGCTGCGTTCGCGGACTTCGCTGAACATGCTGTTCACCGCGTCCAGTGCTTCGAGAACCACGTCCATCAGTTCCGAGTCGACGCGTCGTTCACCCTTGCGCAGGATGTCGAACACGTTCTCGGCGATGTGACAGCACTCCACCAGCTCGTTGAGCTGGAGGAAGCCGGCGCCCCCTTTTACAGTGTGAAAACCGCGAAAAATTGCATTGAGCAAATCCGCATCATCCGGTCGGCTTTCAAGCTCGACCAGCTGTTCGGACAGTTGCTCTAGAATCTCGCCGGCCTCAACCAGGAAATCCTGAAGGATCTCTTCATCGGCGCCGAAGCTCATTAAGGGGGTGCTCCTGAGGTCTAAAAACCTAAAAAACCTAAAATGCTAAAACTCTAAAATCCTAGGCTGGATAACAAATCGTCCACATCGTCCTGACCGGACACAACGTCTTCTCTTTTATCGGCATGAATCTGCGGACCTTCACCCTGAGAGAGATGTTTTTGTGGATCTTTTTCAGCCAGCATCGCATCACGGTCATGTTCGATACCCGCAAAGCGGTCTACCTGGCTGGCCATGAGCACGAGCTTGAGCAGATTGCTTTCAACTTCGGTGACCAACTGGGTCACGCGTTTGATCACCTGACCGGTGAGGTCCTGGTAATCCTGGGCCAGCAGAATGTCGTTGAGGTTGCTCGACACGACGCGGTTGTCTTCAGTGCTGCGTGTCAGGAAACTGTCGACGCGCCGGGCCAGTTCGCGGAACTCTTCAGCCCCGACTTCGCGACGCATGAACCGCCCCCAATCCGTGCTCAGCGCCTGAGCTTCGTCGCTCAGGCTGTTGATCAGCGGCGTGGCGTTTTCCACCAGGTCCATGGTGCGGTTGGCTGCGGCCTCGGTCAGCTTGACCACATAACCCAGGCGCTCGGTGGCATCCGTAATCTGAGACACTTCCTCGGCTTGCGGCATGTGCGGGTCAATCTGAAAGTTGACGATCGCGCTATGCAGCTCGCGGGTGAGCTTGCCCACTTCCTGGTACAGGCCGCGGTCACGGGTCTGGTTGAGCTCATGGATCAGTTGCACAGCGTCGCCGAACCTGCCTTTTTCAAGGCTCTCGACCAGTTCGACCGCGTGTTTTTTCAGGGTCGATTCAAAATCGCCCTGTGAAGATTCGTTATGCTCCATAGCTCCCCCGTGACGGACTGGCTTTGCACATCAACCGATGCGTTCGAAGATCTTTTCAATCTTGTCTTTCAACGCCTGAGCTGTGAATGGCTTGACCACATAGCCGTTCACACCCGCCTGAGCGGCTTCGATGATTTGCTCGCGCTTGGCTTCGGCCGTGACCATCAACACCGGCAGGTGTTTGAGTTTTTCATCGGCACGCACGTGGCGCAGCAGATCAATACCGGTCATGCCGGGCATGTTCCAGTCCGTTACCAGAAAGTCGATGCTCCCGCTGTTGAGGACCGGAATCGCGGTAATACCGTCATCCGCCTCGACCGTGTTGGTGAACCCAAGGTCACGCAACAGGTTTTTTATGATCCGCCGCATCGTTGAGAAGTCATCAACGATGAGGATTTTCATATTCTTGTCCAATTCGACCTCCAAGCAGTCTTAAAACGCGCGCAGCACCTGAACGCGCCGTTAAATCAATTCGGCGTAACACTCAACAGTTGTATGGATTACAACGGGCCGTGGCTGACGCAGCAAAATGCCGTACCAACCTCGTTCGCAGTGTCCCCACACTGCCTGTCAGCGCGCTCGCCACTCCCCCAAACGCCCCCGCAAACGGGCCGCGCACTGGCTGTGTAACTGGCTGACCCGCGATTCGCTGACCCCCAGGACCTCACCGATTTCCTTGAGATTCAACTCTTCGTCGTAGTACAGCGCCAACACCAGTCGCTCACGCTCCGGCAAATTGGCAATCGCGTCCGCCAGCGCCGCCTGGAAGCGTTCATCTTCCAGATCGCGTGACGGCTCGAGATGAGCACTGGCGCCATCCTCATGCAGCCCTTCGTGTTCGCCGTCCTGCAACAGATCGTCGAAACTGAATAACCGGCTACCGAGGGTGTCGTTCAAAATCCCGTAATAATCGTCGAGACTCAATTGGAGTTCGGCCGCAACCTCATGATCTTTAGCGTCACGGCCGGTTTTAGCTTCAATCGAGCGAATCGCGTCGCTGACCATGCGGGTATTGCGGTGAACCGAACGTGGCGCCCAGTCCCCCTTGCGCACTTCATCGAGCATCGCGCCGCGGATTCGAATGCCCGCGTACGTCTCGAAACTCGCGCCTTTGCTGGCGTCGTATTTGGTTGATACTTCAAGCAGGCCGATCATCCCGGCCTGGATCAGGTCTTCGACCTGGACACTGGCCGGCAAACGCGCCAGCAAGTGGTAGGCAATGCGTTTGACCAGTGGCGCGTAACGCTCGATCAGCTCGTACTGCGCGTCACGTGCCGACTTCTTGTAGAGGTTGTAGCCACTGGCTGTCATAGGACGGGTCCTGCCGTTTGTTGCACGAGGCGCTCGACGAAAAACTCCAGGTGCCCGCGCGGGTTGGCCGGCAGTGGCCAGGTATCGACCTTCTGCGCAATGGCCTTGAACGCCAGGGCGCACTTGGAACGCGGGAAGGCTTCGTAGACGGCACGCTGCTTCTGCACGGCCTTGCGCACGCTTTCGTCGTAAGGCACCGCACCGACGTATTGCAAGGCGACGTCGAGGAAACGATCCGTGACCTTGGTCAATTTGGCGAACAGGTTGCGGCCTTCCTGCGGGCTCTGCGCCATGTTGGCCAGGACGCGGAAACGATTCATGCCGTAGTCGCGGTTAAGCAGTTTGATCAGCGCGTAGGCGTCAGTGATCGAAGTCGGCTCGTCGCACACCACCAGCAAGACCTCTTGTGCTGCGCGGACGAAACTGACCACCGAGTCACCAATGCCCGCGGCGGTGTCGATCACCAATACGTCGAGATTGTCGCCGATGTCGCTGAAGGCCTGGATCAGGCCGGCATGCTGGGCCGGGCTCAGATGAACCATGCTCTGGGTGCCGGATGCGGCCGGAACGATGCGAATGCCGCCGGGCCCTTGCAACAGTACGTCGCGCAGCTCACAGCGGCCTTCAATCACGTCGGCCAGGGTACGTTTGGGTGTCAGTCCCAGCAGGACGTCGACGTTCGCCAGCCCCAGATCGGCATCCAGCAGCATGACGCGCCGGCCGAGCTCAGCTAGAGCCAGGGACAAGTTCACTGACACGTTAGTCTTCCCGACGCCACCTTTGCCGCCGGTCACCGCGATCACCTGTACGGGATGCATGCTGCCCATGTTATTTTCTTTACCTTGTCTTACTTAGACGGAGGCCACATTACTGGCTGCGCGTTCACCAACTGAACAATGCATGGCAGACCATCGATGTAGGTACAAAAACTGTTCATTAATACCTCAGCCAACCCGCTTGGTCGGACTGTGGTAAAGGTCAGCGAACATATCAGCCATGGCTTCTTCGCTGGGTTCTTCCTGCATTTGCACGCTAACGGCGCGGCTGACCAACTGATGACGGCGCGGCAGATGCAAATCATCCGGAATCCGCGGGCCATCTGTCAGGTAAGCCACCGGCAATTCATGACTAATGGCCAGGCTCAACACCTCACCCAAGCTTGCCGTTTCATCCAGTTTAGTCAGGATGCAGCCAGCTAGCCCGCAACGCTTGTAACTGTGGTACGCGGCGGTTAGAACCTGTTTCTGGCTGGTGGTTGCCAAAACCAGATAATTTTTTGATTTGATGCCCCGTCCGGCCAGACTTTCGAGCTGCATGCGCAGTGCCGGATCGCTGGCCTGCAGACCTGCGGTATCGATCAGCACCACGCGTTTGCGCAGCAAAGGCTCCAGCGCCTGCACCAGGGATTGGCCCGGGTCGACATGAGTCACTGACACATTGAGGATGCGGCCCAGGGTCTTGAGCTGTTCCTGAGCACCGATGCGATAGCTGTCCATGCTCACCAGCGCGATATTCTGCGCGCCGTACTTGAGCACGTAACGGGCCGCGAGCTTGGCCAGCGTGGTGGTCTTGCCCATGCCAGCCGGGCCGACCATGGCAATCACACCGCCCTCTTCCAGTGGCTCGACTTCCGGGGTGGCAATCATCCGCGCCAGGTGCGCGAGCAACATGCGCCAGGCCTGACGTGGTTCTTCAATGTCGGTAATCAGTGCCAGCAGATCGCGCGACAATGGCCCGGACAGGCCGATGCGTTGCAAGCGACGCCAGAGGTTGGCCTGGGCCGGACGACTGCCTTGCAACTGATTCCAGGCCAGCGAGCCAAGTTGCACTTCCATCAGTTCACGCAGGCTGTTGAGCTCGAAACGCATCGAGTCGAACGCACGCGGGTCGACGCCGGCCGCTGCGACAGGAGCGGGTGCCGAGCGCCGAGGCTCTGCCAGTGTTGGCTCGATCAACGGCTCGGCGGCAGTCAACGGCAGGCCGGCGAACAATTGGCGATTGGTGGTCTTGTCGCTCTCGCCATCGCCACGCAGGCTCAGTTCGGCCTGGGCGGTGACGATCCGCGACTGGGTCTTGCGCAGCTCGTCCTCGAGTTCCATATTCGGAACACGCGGGGCCAGCGCCGACAATTTGTAATCCAGGGCAGCCGTCAGCTCGACACCGCCGGCGATCCGGCGATTGCCAATGATGGCGGCATCGGCGCCCAGCTCATCACGAACCAGTTTCATGGCCTGACGCATATCGGCGGCGAAAAAACGCTTAACTTGCATAAACCACTACCTCAGCCGTTGGGCCCTACTGTCGCAACGATGGTCACTTGCTTGTTGTCAGGGATTTCCTGGTAAGCCAACACATGCAAACCCGGGACTGCCAGTCGGCCGAATCGCGAGAGCATCGCGCGAACCGGACCGGCCACCAGCAGAATCACCGGTTGACCTTGCATTTCCTGACGCTGCGCCGCTTCGATCAACGAGCGTTGCAGTTTCTCTGCCATGCTTGGCTCCAGCAGAACACCCTCTTCCGAGCCTTGTCCTGCCTTCTGAAGACTATTGAGCAATATTTGTTCCAACCTTGGCTCCAAGGTGATCACAGGCAGCTCCGACTCAGTACCTACAATGCTTTGCACGATTGCGCGGGATACGCCGACGCGCACCGCGGCCACCAAAGCGGCAGTATCTTGACTCTTGGCGGCATTGTTCGCGATGGCTTCGGCGATGCTGCGAATGTCCCGTACCGGCACCTGTTCGGACAGCAATGCCTGCAAGACTTTGAGCAGCTGCGACAGCGAAACCACCCCCGGCACCAGCTCCTCGGCCAGTTTCGGTGAGCTTTTGGCCAGCAATTGCATGAGTTGCTGGACTTCTTCGTGGCCAATCAGCTCGCTGGAGTGCTTGTACAAAATCTGGTTCAAGTGGGTTGCCACTACCGTACTGGCATCGACCACGGTGTAGCCGAGGGATTGCGCCTGGGCACGCTGGCTGATTTCGATCCAGACCGCCTCCAGACCAAAAGCCGGATCTTTGGCGGTAATGCCGTTGAGCGTGCCGTAGACCTGCCCCGGGTTGATCGCCAGCTCGCGGTCCGGGTAAATCTCGGCCTCGGCCAGGATCACGCCCATCAGGGTCAGACGGTAGGCGCTAGGCGCCAGGTCGAGGTTGTCACGGATGTGCACAGTCGGCATCAGGAAGCCCAGGTCCTGGGAGAGCTTTTTACGCACACCCTTGATCCGCGCCAGCAACTGACCACCCTGGTTGCGATCCACCAGCGGAATCAGGCGGTAACCGACTTCCAGGCCGATCATGTCGATCGGCGTCACGTCATCCCAGCCAAGCTCCTTGGTTTCCTGGGCGCGGGCCGGCGATGGCAGCAGTTCCTGCTGGCGCTTGACCTCTTGCAGGGCCTGAACCTTGACCGTGTTCTGCTTCTTCCAGAACAGGTAAGCGCCGCCAGCCGCCAGGGCTGCCATGCTCAGAAAGGAAAAATGCGGCATGCCCGGCACCAGGCCCATCACCGCCATCAAGCCAGCGGCCACCGCCAAGGCTTTCGGCGAGGCGAACATCTGACGATTGATCTGCTTGCCCATGTCTTCCGAGCCGGAAGCACGGGTCACCATGATCGCAGCGGCGGTCGACAACAGCAGCGATGGCAATTGCGCCACCAAACCGTCACCGATGGTCAACAAGGCGTACACCCGACCGGCATCGCCAAAGGTCATGCCGTGCTGGAAGATACCGACCGCCATGCCGCCGATCAGGTTGATGAACAGAATCAGCAGGCCGGCGATGGCGTCACCGCGCACGAACTTGCTGGCACCGTCCATCGAGCCGTAGAACTCGGCTTCCTGGGCCACTTCCATCCGGCGCAGTTTCGCCTGGTTCTGATCGATCAGGCCGGCGTTCAAGTCGGCGTCGATCGCCATCTGTTTGCCGGGCATCGCATCGAGGGTGAAACGCGCGCTCACCTCGGAAATCCGCCCTGCGCCCTTGGTTACCACGACGAAGTTGATGATCATCAAAATCGCGAAGACCACTATACCCACCACGTAGTTACCGCCGATCACCACTTCACCGAAGGCCTGGATCACCTTACCGGCGGCGGCATGGCCATCCTGACCGTGAAGCATCACCACCCGCGTCGAGGCCACGTTCAGCGCCAGTCGCAGCAACGTCGCCACCAGCAGAATGGTCGGGAACACCGCAAAATCCAGCGGTCGCAAGGCGTACACGCAGACCAGCAACACGACGATGGACAAGGCAATGTTGAACGTGAAAAACACGTCCAGCAGGAACGGCGGCACCGGCAACATCATCATGGCCAGCATGACCAGCAACAACAGCGGCACACCCAGATTGCCCCGACTGAGGTCGGCAACGTTTGTGCGTGCAGTGTTGATTAACTGAGAGCGATCCACCGGTTTTCCCCGTTCCTTTAAAGCAAACTTTTGACGCCTGAAGCAGGCGCAGGGCGGCTATTGCAAGAAGCCTTCCAACTTTTGCCGGGGCTTGAAATAGAGGTCTGTTTCGGGGATTTGTATTGCCTGAACCGACGTCTTCGCGGGCAAGCATTGCTCCTACAGGTTTGAGTCGCGACATATACGAACAACACCTGCAGGAGCGAGGCTTGCCCGCGAAGAGGCCAGCATTGCCAACACAACTATCAGGAATCACGGCGCAAATCCGGTGGAATCGGCAGATCGCCATGGACCCAATCGTGAAGCAGACGCAGGACGGCTATCACCACTATCGCCGAGGAATAAAAAATCAGAAAACCCGGCGCATCAGCGGAGTCAGCCCGCGGTCAAAATTTGCTCTGGATTAATGGCACCAAACTGCAACTCGCGGCCGACCATGTAGCGCGTCCCCCTACGCATCCGAGTGCCCTCCGCCGCCACAAATTCTTCCTCAGCATAACCAAGCACCACCGCCGTAGCAGGCGCTATAAGGGGTAACGAAAACTCGTGACCTTGCATAAGGTTAAGCGCCCACCCAAATTGAATGATAGGCAAATCGCCTATCAGCATCGGGCGCTTATCCTTACGACGAAAGTCCATCCGCGAAGTAACCTGCAACTTCCCATCGACCACTGCAAACTCTGGTTTGCCGTATCGACGTTGTAACGTGCCCGCTGACCACTCCGCCATGTAGTACAAGGGATCGGTGAAAACCTCGAACAAGGCCAAACTGTTTCCAATGCTGCCCGCTGCACCAAAGAGATAGTTGTAGGAATAGTGATAGGCCAACCCTTCCAGCTCGGGCCGAATAGCGTTGAGCGGATTATTCAGGTAATCCTCAATGTACTGATTGGCCATGTGGACAAAATGCGTAAAGTCCAATGACATTCTGAACGTAACCGAGTAACCAATTGCCCGCTCAAAGGAATTTTCCTCTAAAACACCCGTAACAAACGCCAACTCCATCCCTTGAAGTTTTCTGTACTGACGCTCTGCCATGACCGCGCTCCCATGAACATCACCTGGAAAGATTTCCGAGCCCATGACAACGCGTCAGACGGTGAGCGTCTACTGTCAGAATTAACAGGTAGAGGTTTTTTCGGATAGGCGGAAGGTTGCCCGCAGATCAAAAGATCGCAGTCTTCGGCAGCACCTACGCAGGCATTGTGTACACCCTGTAGGAGCTGCCGAAGGCTGCGATCTTTTGATCTATCAAGAATCGCGGCGCAGATCCGGTGGAATCGGCAGATCGTCCTGGAGCGGATCCGGGCGCTTGCCCTTACCGGCGCGGTACTGGCGGATCTGGTAGACGTAGGCCAGTACCTGGGCGACTGCCAGATAGAGCCCGCCGGGAATTTCCTGCTCCAGCTCGGTGGAGTAGTAGATCGAACGCGCCAGCGCCGGCGATTCGAGCAGCATCACATTGTTGGCCACGGCGATTTCGCGGATCTTCAAGGCGAGGAAGTCGCTACCCTTGGCCAACAGCACCGGCGCATTGCCTTTGTCTGGATCGTACTTGAGGGCCACGGCGTAGTGGGTCGGGTTGGTGATGACCACGTCGGCCTCGGGGATCGCGGCCATCATCCGCCGCTGCGACATCTCGCGTTGCAACTGGCGAATGCGCTGCTTGACCTCCGGCCGCCCTTCCTGATCCTTGTGTTCGTCGCGCACCTCCTGCTTGGTCATCTGCAGCTTCTTGTGGCTTTCCCAGAGCTGCACCGGCACGTCGACCACGGCGATGATGATCAGCCCGCAAGCCATCCACAAGGTACTCCAGCCGACCACTTGCAGGCTGTGAATGATCGCCATGTCCAACGGCTCGTGAGCGATGCGCATCAGATCATCGATGTCCGAGGACAGAACCGCCAACGCCACGAACAAGACAATGAAAAACTTCGCCAGAGCCTTGAGCAACTCCACCAGCGCCTTGGCCGAGAACATCCGTTTCAGGCCCGCGCCGGGATTCATGCGACTGAACTTCGGCGCCATCGAGCCGGCCGCGAACAGCCAGCCACCGAGGGAGATCGGGCCGATCAACGCAGCCAACAGCAAAGTGATCATCACCGGTTGAATCGCCAACAGGGCAATCTCTCCCGAGTGCAGCAAGAAGGTGCCCATGTTGCGCTGATCCAGAATCACTTCCCGCGACAGCGTGAAGTTCATCCGCATCAGCTCCATCATGTCCTGCGCCAATGCACCACCGAAAATCAGCAACGCACCGGCGCCGGCGAGCATGACCGCCAAGGTATTGAGCTCCTTGGAGCGCGCAATCTCGCCCTTCTCACGGGAGTCCTTTTTACGTTTCTCCGTGGGGTCTTCTGTTTTGTCCTGACCGCTTTCGCTCTCAGCCATGACTCAGCGCGCCCGTGCCAGTTCGCGTAACAACTGCAAAGCCTCGGAGGCCAGCGGTTGATACTGATTGAGAATATCCGCCAGGCCGACCCAGACTATGAACAGCCCAAGCACCAGGGTCAGCGGAAAACCGATCGAGAAGATGTTCAGCTGCGGCGCCGCCCGGGTCATCACGCCAAACGCAATGTTGACCACCAGCAACGCCGTGATCGCCGGCAATACCAGCAACAGCGCCGCACCAAGTACCCAGCCGAGCTTGCCGGCCAGCTCCCAGAAATGATTGACCATCAACCCGCCACCGACCGGCAGCGTGGTGAAGCTTTCGGTGAGGACTTCGAACACCACCAGGTGGCCATTCATCGACAGGAACAGCAGGGTCACCAGCATGGTGAAAAACTGCCCGATCACCGCCACCGACACACCGTTCGTAGGGTCGACCATCGAAGCGAAACCCATACCCATCTGGATCGCGACAATTTGCCCGGCGACCACGAACGCCTGGAAGAACAACTGCAAGGAAAATCCCAACACCGCGCCAATGATGATTTGCTCGGCGATCAGCAGCAGTGCGCTCAGGTCGAGTGCGTTGACCGGCGGCATCGGCGGCAGGCCAGGAGCGATCACGAAGGTGATCGCCAGGGCGAAGTACAGGCGCACGCGCTGGGGCACCAGGCTCGTGCCGAAAATCGGCATGACCATCAGCAACGAACCTATGCGAAACAGCGGCAACATGAACGTCGCCACCCAGGTACTGATCTGGGTATCGGTCAGCTGAAGCAGCGACATGGTTTAGCCGATGACCTGAGGAATACTGCCGTACAACTGCAGGATGTATTCCATAAAGGTCTGCACCATCCACGGGCCGCCAACGATCAGCGTCACCAGCATCACCAGCAGGCGCGGCAGGAAACTCAGGGTCTGTTCGTTGATCTGCGTGGCCGCCTGGAACATCGCCACCAACAGCCCCACCAGCAAGCTCGGAATCACCAGCACGGCGACCATCATGGTGGTCAACCACAACGCTTCGCGAAAGATGTCTACGGCAACTTCCGGCGTCATGGTGAAACACCGCCGAAGCTGCTGGCCAACGTGCCGATGATCAACGCCCAGCCATCCACCAGCACGAACAGCATGATCTTGAACGGCAGGGAAATAATCAGTGGCGAGAGCATCATCATACCCATGGCCATCAGCACGCTGGCCACGACCAGGTCGATGATCAGGAACGGGATGAAGATCATGAAGCCGATCTGGAACGCGGTTTTAAGCTCCGAGGTGACAAACGCCGGAACCAGAATCGTCAGCGGCGCCTGATCAGGCGAAGCAATGTCAGTGCGCTTGGACAGGCGCATGAACAGCTCCAGATCGCTGCTGCGAGTCTGGGCCAGCATGAAGTCCTTGATCGGCACCTGCGCCTTGGTCACGGCATCCTGAGCGGTGAGTTTCTCCGCCAGATAAGGTTGCAAGGCATCCTGATTCACGCGATCGAACACCGGCGCCATGATGAACATGGTGAGGAACAGCGCCATGCCGGTGAGGATCTGGTTCGACGGTGTCTGCTGCAAGCCCAGGGCCTGACGCAGGATCGAGAACACGATGATGATCCGGGTGAAACTGGTCATCAGCATGACGAACGCCGGGATGAAACTCAGCGCGGTCATGATCAGCAGGATTTGCAGGCTGACCGAGTATTCCTGAGCGCCTTCGGCGTTAGTGCCCAAGGTGATCGCCGGGATCGACAACGGATCGGCGGCGAACGCCAGCGGCGCGACCAGCATCAGGGCCAGCGTCAAGACGATGCGTAGCGCAGCCATTACTTCTTATCCTTCTGATCCTTGCCCAACAGCTCAAACAGGCGCTGGGCGAACTCCGGGGTCGCTTTTTCAGTCCCGCTCGGCACTTGCACAGGCTCCTTGAGCACATGCAACGCAGTGATGGTGCCGGGGCTCAGGCCGAGCAGGATTTGTTCGTTGCCGACCTGCACCAGCATCAAACGATCACGAGGGCCAAGCGCGCGGGAACCGATCAGCTCGATCACCTGCCCCTTGCCGGCCGGCCCGGCCTGCTGGACCCGGCGCAGCAGCCAGGCGAGGAAGAAGATCAGCCCCAGCACCAGCAGCAAGCCGAACACCAATTGCGTCAATTGCCCGGCCACACCGCTGCTGACGGCCGGCGCAGCGGCCGCTGTCGCGGCCGTCGTTACCGGCTCGGCCGCCAACACGCTTAACGGCAAGGCCAGCGCCAACCCCAGCACAAAACCCAGAACCTTTTTCACTCAGCGCAGCTTCTTGATGCGTTCGCTTGGGCTGATCACGTCAGTCAGGCGGATGCCGAACTTTTCGTTGACCACCACCACTTCACCGTGGGCGATGAGCGTGCCGTTGACCAGCACGTCCAGCGGCTCACCGGCCAGACGATCGAGCTCGATCACCGAACCCTGGTTGAGTTGCAGCAGGTTGCGGATGTTGATATCGGTGCTGCCGACTTCCATGGAAATCGACACCGGAATATCGAGGATCACGTCCAGGTTCGGACCGTCCAGCGTCACCGGATCGTTGCTCTTCGGCACGCTGCCGAACTCTTCCATTGGCAGACGGTTGGACGACGAACCGCTGGCATCGGCGGCCAGCAAGGCATCGATATCGTCCTGCCCGGCGTCACCGGTTTCTTCCAGGGCCGCAGCCCATTCATCAGCCAGTGCCTGGTCGTCCTGGGCGTTCATATCGTCGTTCATCATTTGTCCTCGGCGGGCACCTGCTCAATCAAGAGCAGTCAATTAAAAGGGGGGGGTGGAGCGCCGGTCAGCGGCGCTCGATCGGCTCGATCACCTGCAACGCGAGGTTGCCTTTGTGCGAGCCCATCTTGACCTTGAAGGCCGGTACGCCGTTGGCGCGCATGATCATTTCTTCCGGCATCTCGACCGGAATAATGTCCCCGGGCTGCATGTGCAGGATGTCGCGAAGGCGCAGCTGACGGCGGGCCACGGTGGCACCGATCGGTACATCAACGTCCAGCACGTCCTGGCGCAAGGCGTTGATCCAGCGCTCGTCCTGATCGTCGAGGTCCGACTGGAAGCCGGCGTCGAGCATTTCGCGCACCGGCTCGATCATCGAGTACGGCATGGTCACGTGCAGATCGCCGCCACCGCCATCGAGCTCGATGTGGAACGTCGACACCACAACGGCTTCGCTCGGGCCGACGATGTTGGCCATGGCCGGGTTCACTTCCGAGTTGATGTACTCGAAGTTCACTTCCATGATCGCCTGCCAGGCTTCCTTCAAATCGACGAAGGCCTGTTCCAGCACCATGCGTACCACACGCAGCTCGGTGGGGGTGAATTCACGCCCTTCGATCTTCGCGTGACGGCCATCGCCGCCGAAGAAGTTGTCCACCAGTTTGAACACCAGTTTGGCGTCGAGGATGAACAGCGCAGTACCGCGTAGCGGTTTGATCTTGACCAGATTGAGACTGGTCGGCACGTACAGCGAGTGCACGTACTCGCCGAACTTCATCACCTGCACGCCACCGACGGCAACGTCCGCCGAGCGGCGCAGCATGTTGAACATGCTGATGCGGGTGTAGCGGGCGAAACGCTCGTTGATCATTTCCAGGGTCGGCATGCGTCCGCGGACGATGCGATCCTGGCTGGTAAGGTCGTAGCTTTTGACGCTGCCGGGTTCGGCAGCGTTATCGGTCTGTACCAGACCATCGTCGACGCCATGCAACAGCGCATCGATCTCATCCTGGGACAGCAGGTCCTGCACGGCCATGTCGTGTTCCTACTGCAGTACGAAATTAGTGAAAAGCAACTGTTCGATCACCACTTTACCAAGCTCTTTCTGCGCCACTTCCTGGACGCTGGCCGTGGCTTTCTGGCGCAGCATTTCCTGGCCGACAGGCGTCGCCAGTGTGGCGAAATCCTGACCGGAGAACAGCATGACCAGGTTATTGCGGATCACCGGCATATGGACTTTGAGCGCATCCAGATCGGCTTGATTGCGGCCCTGCAGGGTGATGCTCACCTGCATGTAGCGCTGGCGGCCGTTCACGTTGTAGTTGGCCACGAAGGCCGGTGCCATGGGCTCGAAGATCGCCGGCTGCTTGCCGACCACAGCGGTTTCATCCGCAGCGGCAGGCTTGCTCTGGGCGCTGTGCATGAAGTACCAGGTCGCCCCCACGGACAAGCCGATCGCCAGCAGCATGGCCACGACGATCACAATGATCAGCTTTATTTTGCCTTTGGTTGCGGGGTCTTTCACTGGTGCTGCGTCGCTCTTAGCCATGCCAATAATCCGTCACTATTCGGGTTTTCACAGTCGCACGGCAAGGCAAGAGCAAGTGTTATGCCAGAAGTGTCGGGGGCGAGTTGAGGCAGGGGATCAGCAGCCACCACAAAACAAACGTGGGAGCGAGCCTGCTCGCGATGAGGCAGTAACATTCAACATCTCCGTTGATTGTTCCACCGCTATCGCGAGCAGGCTCGCTCCCACACAGAGGGTATTGCGTTTGATCAGGCGTAGTAGTCGACGGCGCTGGAGCCAATCACGCTGGTGGTGTTCGCGGCTACTTCAGCGACAGTCGCAGGGAGTTCTTCATCGACAGAGTCGAGGCGACCGCCACTGGCGTTGCTACGCCCCCCCTGCCCCTGTTGAGCCTGTTCCTGACCCTGCCAGCCACGAGACTGATCGGAAACGTTCACGTCGACCTGGCCCATGCCCTGCTGCGCGAACATGTCACGCAGGCGATGCATTTGCCCGTCGAGCGCTTCGCGAACGCTTGGATGGGCGCTCATAAAGGTCACCTGTGTCTGCTGATCCGGGACCATGTTCACCCGAATATCGAGGCGTCCCAGCTCGGCCGGTTGCAACTGAATGTCGGCCGCTTTGAGGTTGGCGCTGGACAGGTACATGACCCGGTTGACCACCTCTTCAGTCCAACCGCTCTGATGCATGGCGATCGGCTGGTTCACCGGCAATGCATTGGCAGTCTTCGGCGTTGCGGCCTGGGTCAGTGCCGCCAGACGGTTGGCGAAATCATCGACACGAGTGTCACTGCTGGCGGACTTGAGGTCCTTGAGGCCGTCATCGATCAGACCACTGAAGGCCTTCTCGCCGCCCTGGCTGGTGCTGTCCTGATCGGCCTGCACATCGAGCATGCTCGCCATGCCCGCGGCAAAGTTTTGCGCCGAGGTCGGTTCGCCGTCAGTCTGAGCCTGGGCCGAGGACGCTTTTGGTTGGGCTTGGCTAGAAGCGGAAACATGACCACCTTGCTCCATGGCCAGACGCACCGCTGGCAGCGCATCGAGTGGATCGGCTTCAGGATCGAAATCGCTGTCGACGGTGGCGGTGCCGGCTTGTGCGGGTGCGGCAACGATGGCAGCGGCAACCGGTGCTTCAACCTGCGGCGCAACGCTCGTCACAACCGGCGCAGGTGCTTGCGCTACCGGCACGGCCACCAACGGTTGAACGGCCTGCATCAAGGCAGGATCGAGGGCCGGATCAAGGCTCGGCTCCACCGGTGGAGCATCGGCTACCGGCGTATCGGTCGTCTCCGGCTTGTTATCGTTGGCCGTCGCGTCGTCTGTCGGCGCCGGTTTATCGGCGGGCAAGGAATTGCCGCTATCGGCAACCGCAGGTTCCGGGGCGGCAGCGTTATCGCTGCTGACGTCCGGTTTGCCGGTGCCTTGCGGCGCATTATCACTCTCCGGCTTGGCCGATTTATCAGTGACCACAACAGGCTTGTTCTGGGCTTGATTGGCGTAGACCTCAGCGAAGCTGGACGCCTTGTCCCCGGGCTCAGCCGTCAGCGCCGGCGTA
Organism: Pseudomonas sp. BF-R-26; assembly: GCF_019947395.1. Classification (NCBI taxonomy): domain Bacteria; kingdom Pseudomonadati; phylum Pseudomonadota; class Gammaproteobacteria; order Pseudomonadales; family Pseudomonadaceae; genus Pseudomonas; species Pseudomonas sp. BF-R-26. The sequence continues at coordinate 22,794 of NZ_JAGYGK010000019.1, forward strand.
TTGGCGGATGCGGCTTGAGTCTTGGCCGTAGCGGCGGCCTGAAGAAAAATACTGGGGGTAACGGGCATAAAACGGTCTCCGCTGCACTGGGATCGTAGGTACAGTTGAGCAAGTTGATTGCAAGGGTCGAGCCAGCTTTGCTCGCTGGCCGCTAAAAACGCTGAACGGCTGCCCTACTCAGCAAGGGAACGCTGACGTTCCGCTTCGTAGAGTGGCCGGACAATGGCGAATTCACCGTCAATTTCTCCGACCAGCGCCTCAATGCCTTCGAGACTTTTCTGCTTGGCTCGCTGCTCCAGCTCATGGCACAGCTCTGCCAGCCGGGTGGCGCCCATATTGCTGCTGCTGCCTTTGAAGCTGTGCGCAGTGGCACCTAACTGATCGGCATCGTCAGCTTTTCGCAACAGGCTCAAGCGCTCTTCGGAATCGGCGAGAAAGGTATCAAGCAATTCTGGATACCCGTCTTCCATTACTTCCTGCAACGCGCTCAGCACATCGCGGTCCAGATGTGTGTCAGCCACTTGTTCGCTCCTTGATCAAGATTGCCTGGGATTAAGCCAGAGCCTCCCAGAAGAACTCCACGTGAGCACTGCGACCATTATCGGTCCAGCGAGCATGATGGCTCAACTGGCGGATCAAACTGACGCCACGCCCCGACAGGCGGACATCATCGACGGGACGCTCCATCACCCGCGCCACATCGAAGCCCTTGCCACTGTCTTCGACCCGGACCATCAGGCAACCGCCCGCGCCTTTTGGCGCCACCTGCAAATGCACCCGCACATAACCGTCCCGCAATTCGTCCAGGCGTGCATTGCGCTGCTGATAATAACGCGCAAAACCCGAAGCATCGCGTTTCAGACTCGAATCCAGGCCTAGCACGCCATGCTCCAGGGCATTGGAATAAAGCTCTGCCAGTACACTGTAGAGTGCGCCACTCTGAGTCCGCAGGCCATGCACCTCAAGCAGCAATTGCAACAAGTACGGCAGCGGATTGAAGCGTTTGAGCGTGGCGGCGCGGAACTCGAAACTCACCGACCAGTCCAGCGGGCTGGATTGGCCGCTGTCGGAGTACACCGGCGCAGGCGGACTCAGTTGCGCAGCCTCCAGCAGACTGACCTCGACCATGCTCACGTCATCGCGGGCCTCGCCGCGAAAGTCCCGCAGGGCCTGTTCGATCTCTTCGAACAGCGCATCAGGCTGACGATTGGCTGCAAACACCTGCTCCAATCGCTCTACGCCAAACAATTGTTCATTGGCATCGCAGGTATCGATCACCCCGTCGGACAACAGAAAGACCCGATCCCCGACGGCCATCGGGAACACCTCGGTGCGGTCATCGAAGGTTTGCGGGCTCAGCACGCCCAGCGGCAAATGCCGCGCCGTCAGAGCGATGCGTTCACCGCTGGCGGTGCTGTGCAAGTAACCGTCCGGCATCCCGCCGTTCCAGACCTCCACCGATCCTCGCTGAAAGCTCAGACACAACAGGGTCGCACAGCAGAACATGTCCACCGGCAGAATACGTTTGAGTTTGGCGTTCATCTCGCGCAGGGTTTCGGACAGGCCGTAACCCTTGGACGTCATGCCGTAGAAGACTTCGGCCAGGGGCATGGCACCCACAGCGGCCGGCAAACCATGACCGGTGAAATCGCCGAGTAACACATGCATGTCGCCGGCCGGGGTGAACGCGGCCAGCAACAGATCGCCGTTGAACAGCGCATAGGGCGATTGCAGGTAACGGATGTTCGGTGCATTCAGGCAACCGGAGTGGGCGACCTTGTCGAACACGGCTTTGGCCACCCGTTGTTCGTTGAGCAGGTAATCGTGGTGCCTGGCGATCAGGTCGCGTTGCTCCAGCACCGTGGCTTGCAAACGTCGCAAGCGGTCCATCGCCTTGACCTTGGCGGCGAGGATCACCTGGTTGTATGGCTTTGCCAGAAAATCGTCGCCCCCGGCCTCCAGACAACGGGCCAGGGCTTCACTTTCGGTCAGCGATGTCAAAAAGATGATCGGCACCAACGTTTCGCCGGCCAGCGCCTTGATCTGCTGCGCAGCCTCGAAACCGTCCATCACCGGCATCATGGCGTCCATCAGCACCAGGTGCGGTCGTTGCGAGCGGAACACTTCGACCGCCTCGGCGCCGTTGGCGGCCGTCAGCACTTCATGGCCCTGGCGCCGGACGATAGTCGACAGCAGCAAGCGATCTGCCGCGCTGTCTTCAGCGATCAGTATCGTCAGCGGTTCGAGCTGCTGCATGATCAACTGATGTCGAACAACTTGTCGAAGTTGGAAATGGCGAGGATTTTCTTCACATCGGAGCTGCTGTTGACGACGCGAATATCGGAATTGTCGCCACCGGCGTGATCACGCAGCAAGAGCAGCATACCCAGCGCAGAGCTATCGAGATAAGTGGCTTTCTTCAAGTCCACCACAATGGACTCGGGCTTACTGTTGAGTCGCTCATAGGACTCGCGAAATTCCTGATGCCGACCGAAATCGAATCGTCCCTCGATCGAAATCGTCAGCTTTTTCCCATCCTGAGATACTTCTGTAACGACTGACATTTCACGGCTTCCTTGTCATTGGCGAACGTACGTGTACAAGGTTTAGCACTTGATAGGGGCTGGAGCAAGGTCAAAAGATCGCAGCCTTCGGCAGCTCCTACATTGACCGAATGCAAACCCGATTCTGTCGGAGCTGCCGAAGGCTGCGATCTTTTAAAACCGGCACTCAATACGGATCGTGACGCGGCAGCCGCTGGGACAGTTCATCCAGCAACTTCTGCTCGCGCTTGTCTTCCAGTTGCCGCGCTTCATCCATGTAGCGCTGAACCAGTTTGCGCAAGCCTTCGACCCGGGCAAACGCCTGCTGCCAGGCTTCCCGGGACTTGTTCAGATTGTTTTGGTGCCAGTTCAGGCTCTGGCGCTGCTGATCGATGGCCGTGCCCAGTTGCGCGAGAAAGCCCTGATAACCTAGCAACCATTGGCCCGACACGCCGCTGCTGCCGCGCACGATCCATTGCTCCTGGTATTCCAGACGGAAGTTTTCCAGGTCAGCAAGTTTGCTTTCCGCCAGACGGACCTGGCCCTGGAAGTGCCCCAGGCGCATGACCGCGGTTTTTTCGGCCTTTTCGGCCATTTCCACCACGGGTGCAAGGCGTGCTGCGCGGCTCGGGGCCATGATCGATTAACCGCCCGGCGCTGGGGCGAAGATCGAGGCGAGATGGTTTTCGCTGGCGCCCATGCCGATGTTGTCGTTCAAGCCCTGGCGCAGGTACATGGTCATGGCCGGTTGCAGATTGATCGCGACGTCAGTTTCCCGGTCACCGCCGGGCACATAGGCGCCGACGCTGATCAGGTCGCGACTCTGCTGATAGCGCGACCAGTATTGCTTGAACATCTGCGCGTGGTTCAGGTGCTTGATGCCGACCACCGACGGCATGACCCGACTGATGGACGCTTCGATATCGATGGCCGGGTAATGCCCTTCCTCGGCCAGACGCCGGGACAGCACGATATGCCCGTCGAGCACGCCTCGCGCCGCGTCGGCGATCGGGTCTTGCTGATCGTCGCCTTCGGACAATACGGTATAAAACGCAGTGATCGAACCGCCACCCTTTTCGGCGTTACCGGCCCGTTCCACCAGTTTCGGCAGCTTGGCGAACACCGACGGCGGATAGCCCTTGGTCGCTGGCGGCTCGCCGATAGCCAGGGCGATTTCCCGCTGGGCCTGGGCGAAACGGGTCAGGGAATCCATGAGCAACAGGACGTTCTTGCCCTTGTCGCGAAAATACTCGGCGATTCGCGTGCAGTACATGGCCGCGCGCAGACGCATCAGTGGCGCATCGTCCGCTGGCGACGCCACCACCACCGAACGCTTGAGCCCTTCTTCACCGAGGATGTGCTCGATGAATTCTTTAACTTCTCGACCCCGCTCACCGATCAGCCCGACGACGATAATGTCGGCCTCGGTGAAGCGGGTCATCATGCCCAGCAGCACACTCTTGCCGACGCCGGTACCGGCGAACAGCCCGAGCCGCTGACCGCGACCAACCGTCAACAAACCGTTGATGCAGCGAATGCCCACGTCCAGCGGTTGGCTGATCGGGTCACGCTTGAGTGGGTTGATGGTCGGGCCGTCCATCGGCACCCAATCTTCAGCCTTCATCCCGCCCTTGCCGTCCAGCGCGCGACCGGCGCCATCGAGCACCCGCCCGAGCATGCTCATGCCCATCGGCAGACGACCGGTATCGGCCAAGGGAACCACTCGGGCACCGGGGGCGATGCCGGCGACGCTGCCGACCGGCATCAGAAAAACTTTGCTGCCAGAGAAGCCCATGACCTCGGCTTCGACCTGCACCGGGTGATAGCTGTCGTCATTGATGACCATGCAGCGACTGCCCATGGCGGCGCGCAAGCCTTCGGCTTCAAGGGTCAGGCCGACCATGCGCAGCAGGCGACCTTCGAGGATTGGCGCGCCGGCAAGCGCAGTGGCCTCGGCGTAGCTACCGAGGCGCTTGGCGAAGCTGGTGCGATCAAGGCGCATCGGGGTCGTCCAGTTCCGGCTCGACCGGGGCAACCGCAGGCTTTTCGTCGTTCGGCAGCTCCAGGCTCAGGTCCGGCGCGGCCGGGTGCAGCGCCTGATCGTGCAATTGATCGAGCAGCTTGGCCATGACTTGGGTAACACGGGTTTCGATGGTGGCGTCGATGCGGCTGTGCTCCGTTTCGACCCGGCAACCGCCCGGCAACAAGGACTCGTCCTCGACGATGCGCCAGGTTTCTTCATGGCGCTCGCGCAGGGCTTTGACCTGTTCGAAATCTTGCGGGTTGATGTACAGCCGCACGTTGCCCACGCCCAGCGGCAAGAGCTTGAGCGCTTCGCGCATGACGTGTTCGATCTGCGTCGAGTCGATGGCGAGTTCGCGCTGAATCACTTGCTTGGTGATGTGTTGCACAAGGTCGACCAGCGACTTTTCGATCTGGGTGTCCTGCTCGGCAATGGGCTCGAACAGGTTGGCCATCAGCTGTTCCAGACCAGCGATCTTGGCCGTCAGGGCCACTTCAGCTTCCTGACGGACCTTGAGCGTGGTGCTGTGAAAACCTTCTTTCTCGCCAACAGCGAAGCCTTCGTTGTAGGCCTCCTGACGAATGCTTTCGAGCTCTTCGAGGGTCAGTGGCTGGACTTCTTCCAGCGGCACTTCTTCCATTTCCGGCGGTTCGGGCTCCGGCTCCGGCTCGGGTTCCGGCACAAACGGGTCGAAGCTGGGCAGCGACCAGATGTCGAAACCACTGACATCCTTGGCCCGGATCAGGTCGGTGTTGGACTCATCATGTTTGGACGACATAGTGACCTTAGATCATCTCTTCGCCGCCCTTCCCGCCGAGAACGATTTCTCCGGCTTCGGCCATACGGCGGGCAATGGTGAGGATTTCTTTCTGCGCCGTTTCCACGTCGCTGACGCGCACCGGGCCTTTGGCCTCGAGGTCGTCGCGCAACAGTTCGGCCGCTCGTTTGGACATGTTCTTGAAGATCTTTTCCTTGACGCCTTCGTCCGAGCCTTTGAGAGCCAGCACCAGAACGTCCGAGGACACTTCGCGCAACAGCGCCTGAATGCCGCGGTCGTCGACATCGGACAGGTTGTTGAACACGAACATGAGGTCTTCGATCTGACCGGACAGGTCTTCGTCGACTTCGCGGATCGAATCCATCAGCTGACCTTCGATCGAGCTGTCGAGGAAGTTCATGATGTCGGCCGCACGCTTGATGCCACCCAAGGTGGTGCGCGAGGCATTCGAGTTGCCGGAGAACTGCTTCTCGAGAATCTGGTTGAGTTCTTTCAGGGCCGCTGGCTGCACGGTGTTCAGCGAAGACACACGCAGGATGATGTCCAACCGGACCTTGTGGTCGAAGTTGCCCAGTACTTCACCGGCCTGATCCGGGTCGAGGTACGCCACCACGATTGCCTGGATCTGCGGGTGCTCGTAACGGATCACGTCGGCGACGGCGCGCGGCTCCATCCACTTCAGGCTGTCGAGGCCACTGGTGTTGCCGCCCAGCAGGATCCGGTCGATCAGGCCGTTGGCCTTGTCTTCGCCCAGGGCCTGGGTAAGCATTTTGCGCACGTAGTCATCGGAACCGACGCCCAGGCTGGTCTGGTCGCCGACGATGTCGACGAACTCGCTCATGACCTGTTCGACCTGCTCGCGGTGCACGTTACCCATCTGGGCCATGGCCACACCCACACGCTGGACCTCTTTGGGCCCCATGTGGCGCAGCACTTGCGCGGCGTCGGTAGAACCCAGGGACAGCAGCAGAATCGCGGCTTTGTCGACCTTGGTCAGTTTGGCGGCAACGGCTCGGTTATCACTCATCTGCGTTAATCCACTCTTTCACGACCTGGGCCACGCGACCCGGATCTTCTGCCACCAGACTCTTGATTGCGTTCAACTGTGCGTCATAGCCTTCGCTCGGGCTCGGCAGCAGGATACTGGTCGGGCCACCCAGGCTGACGCGGTCGTTGGCCAGTTCGCCGTCCAGGCCGCCCATGCCACCGAGTTCGACATCGCTGCCCAGGCCAGCGAGTTGCTTGTCTTTGCCGCCACCGGTGATGTTGTTGAGCACCGGACGCAGCACGCCGAACACCAGCACCAGGATGAACAACACACCCAGCACTTGCTTGACGATGTCCCAGAACCACGGTTGGGAGTAGAACGGAATATCGGCGATCACTTCACCGCGCTCGGCGGAGAACGGCATGTTGATCACACTGACGCTGTCGCCACGGCTGGCGTCGAAACCGACCGCGTCCTGTACCAGACGGGTGAAGCGCGCCAATTCATCGGCGCTCCACGGTGCACGGGTGGTTTCGCCGTTGGCCGCGTTGACCTTGACCTGATCATCCACCACCACCGACACCGACAGGCGATTCAAACGACCCTGCTGTTGTTTGGTGTGGCTGATGGAACGGTCGAGCTCGAAGTTCTTGGTGGATTGTTGACGCTTGTCTGCCGGGTACGGCGCCAGCATCGGCTGGCCGGTGGCCGGGTCCATGATTTGCTGACCATTGGCATCGAGCAATGGCTGGCCTGGCTGCACCATGCCGGCCGACGCGGTGGTGCCACCGGTGGTTTGCGGCGCCGAGGCTGGCGATGGCGGCTGGTTGCTCAGGGCGCCCGGCACACCTTGCGGGCCATTGCTGGCGGTGCGCTGTTCGTTGACCGACTGCTCGCTGCGCAATGCCGGCTGGTCCGGGTTGAACTGCTCGGAAGTCGACTCGACGGCGCTGAAATCCACATCGGCCGAAACTTCGGCTTTATAGCGATCGTTGCCCAGCACCGGTTGCAGGATATTGTGCACACGCTGAGTCAGCATGCTTTCCATGCGACGGCTGTAATCGAATTGCTTGCCGGCCATGGTCAGTTCGGAATTTTCCGCCTGATCCGACAGCAGGTTGCCCTTCTGGTCGACCACGGTGATCTGCGACTTGCTAAGTTCGGGAACGCTGGTCGCCACCAGATTGATGATAGCGAGGACCTGGCCTGGCTCCAGCGAGCGGCCGGAATAGAGTTCAACCAGAACCGAAGCGCTTGGCTTGCGCTCGTCACGCACGAACACCGAGCTTTTCGGAATCGCCAGATGCACGCGGGCACCCTTGACGTTGTTCAGGCTGGAAATGGTCCGGGCCAGTTCGCCTTCGAGGCCGCGACGATAACGGGTCGCTTCCATGAACTGACTGGTACCCAGCCCCTGCTCCTTGTCGAGGATCTCGAAACCGATGTTGCCGTCGCTGGGAGTGACACCAGCGCCCGCGAGCTTGAGCCGCGCACGAGACAGGTCATCGGCCTTGACTAGCAAGGCACCGGAGTTCGGTTCAACGGTATAGGGAATGTCGGCTGCGGCCAGGGTTTCCATGACCTGCTTGGCGTCCATACCGGCAAGGCTGCCGTACAGAGGCCGGTAGTCTGGCTGCTGGGACCACAACACCACGGCAAAACCAATCGCCACACTCGCAGCCAGGCCGACCAACAGGCCCACCTGACGCAACATGGTCATCTCGGAGAGGTTTTCCAGGAAGGACAACCCGAACAGCGGCGGTTTGCCGTCTATTGGAGTGGCCTTGGCCGGAACATTATCGGCGATTGCTTCTGCCATGACTCAATTCGTCCTTAAACCGGCATCTGCATGATGTCTTGGTATGCCTGAACCAGCTTGTTGCGCACTTGGGTCAACGCCTGAAAAGACACGCTGGCCTTCTGTGAGGAAATCATTACGTCCGTCAGATCGACACCGCTTTTACCGATCTCGAAGGCACTGGCCAACTGACTGGATGCCTGCTGGGTGTCGTTCACTTTATTGACGGCCTGACCGAGCATGTCGGAAAAGCTGCTGCCACCCAATTCAGGGACTGCGGCAGTCGATTTCGGCGCAGACATCGCATCCATTTGCATGGAGCGCATGTCCAGCATCAACCGATTGAATTCAATACCTTGGCTCATGGTCTCTCTCTTTGACGAAGCTACGTCTTTGGCTACCCGCAATTTTTTGACACTCACTCGGCGGGTAGTGAGGTGTTAGCAACAAGGGTGCCAGCTCGGTGGTCGCTCTAAACAAAAGCCTTCCGGGCTTTGCATTAGCCCGTAAATCAGCGCAAACCATTGCGGGAGCGAGCCTTTGTGGCGAGGGGGCTTGCCCCCGTTCGGCTGCGCAGCAGTCGCAAAATCTGAGCACACAGCAAAACCTGCACCCCTCAAAAAGAAGGACCGCTTCGCACTCCAACGGGGTGATGCGGCATTCCGACAAGCCCCCTCACCACAGGGCTCCCACATTTGGATCGGTGTTGCTTGTATCAACTTTCAGGTGGCGAACAAGTAGCCTTCCACGTCCATTCCGGCGTCGCGCATCTGCGCCAGCTTGTAGCGCAAGGTGCGCGGGCTGATGCCCAGTCGCTCGGCGGCTTCTTTGCGACGGCCGCGCTCAGAGCGCAAGGTGTCAATAATCATCTGGAATTCACGGCGCCGCAGGTCATCGCCGAGGGCGCCTGCCGATTCGGCTTCGACTTCTACCGCGCGCACGGGCGTCGGCGCCAATGCCGGCAACGGCGCGCACGCCACAGGCCCGGCCAGGCAGAAATCCTGCGGCTGGATCAAGCCGCCCTGCTGCAGAATCAAGGCGCGCTGGATCGCGTTATCCAGTTCACGCACGTTACCCGGCCACGGATAACCGATCAGGCACGCCTGCGCCTCGGGCGAGAGCTTCGCCGCGGCATGCTTCATTTTATTGACGTGCTTGGTCAGCAGTCGCTCGGCCAGCGGCAGGATGTCGGCGGTGCGCTCGCGCAGCGGACGCCAGGCCAGCGGGAACACTGACAGACGATAATAAAGGTCTTCACGAAAACGCCCCGCCGCCACTTCAGCGGCCAGGTCACGGTTGGTGGTGGCGACCACTCGGATGTCCAGCGTGATCGGCTTGCGTGCGCCGACTCGCTCGACTTCGCGCTCCTGCAATACCCGCAGTAATTTGGCTTGAAGGCCAAGGGGCATTTCGGAGATTTCATCGAGCAGGATCGTCCCGCCATCGGCCTGCTCGAACTTGCCGGCCTGCGCCGCGATGGCGCCGGTGAACGAACCCTTTTCGTGACCGAACAAGGTGGCTTCGAGCATGTTGTCCGGGATCGCTGCACAGTTGATCGCAATGAACGGCTGACTGGCGCGATGAGAGTGTTGATGGATGTAACGCGCCAGCACTTCCTTGCCGGTCCCGGACTCACCGGAGATCAACACCGTGGAATCACTGCGCGCCACCCGTGCAGCCAATTCCAGCAGTTGTGCACTGGCCGGTTCGAACGCCACAGGCCCCTCGCTCTCGGCCACACCGAGATTGCCCAGTGCGTGCCGCGCCACCAGATCGAGCAAGGCTTTGGGCTCGAACGGCTTGACCAGGTAATCGGCTGCACCCTGACGCATCGCGTCGACCGCTCGCTCGACCGCACCGTGAGCGGTCATCAGCAGCACCGGCAACTGGGGCTGACGAGCCCGCAGCAATCCCAGCAGCTGATGACCATCCATGCCCGGCATGTTGACGTCACTGAGCACCAGGTTAAACGCCTCGGTACCGACCGCGGCCAGCGCCTCTTCCGCCGAACCGACCGCCGTGTAATCGTGCCCGGCAAGCAGCAGCGTATCGGTCAACGCCTCCCGTAGCGCGCGGTCATCCTCGACCAGTAAAACCTTGATGGCCATGTCCTTCACTTCGCTCCCTGAGCGCCGGGTTGCTCACCCGAAAAAAGCGGCAAGATCACCTGCGCGCAAGTGCCGCGACCCGGCCGCGAACGCAACTGCAATTCTCCCTGATGGGCACGGGCCACCGCCTTGACCACGGTCAGGCCCAGGCCGGTGCCGGTAGTTTTGGTGGTAAAAAACGGCTCACCCAAACGCGCCAGCACTTTCGTGGCGATGCCACTGCCGCTGTCGCTGACGCACAAGCGCAGGTTGTTGTCGCGGGTATACAGGTGAACCTTCAAACGGACATCGCCGGCACTTGCCTGAATGGCGTTCTCGATCAGATTGAGGATCGCCCCGACGAGGGTGTCGCGATTGCACAGCAACTCACCGGCATGACTGTCGCACTGCCAGCGAATCGGCAGGTCCTGAACGTGGGTCAGCGCTGCCGCTTGCAGCGACTGCATCAGCATCTTGGGGGTGACGCGGTCAGTCAGCGGCAGCTCGCCACGAGCGAACACCAGCATGTCGCGAACCTGGTGTTCCAGCTCATGCAAACGCTCTTTCAGGCGACCGGCAAAACGTTGCTGGGTCTCGACCGGCAACTCCTGCTCAGTCAAATGACTGGCATAGAGCAACGCAGCGGACAAAGGCGTGCGAATCTGATGAGCCAACGATGCGACCATGCGACCGAGAGACGACAGGCGCTCATGACGAGCCAGTTGATCTTGCAGATGACGGGTTTCAGTCAGGTCGTTGAGCAGCACCAACTGACCGGGCTCGGCATCCAGCGAGCGCGTGGCGATCGACAGACGCCGACCGTCCTTGAGAGAGATTTCGTGACCGTCATCCTCGCGCGGCGCAAAGCATCGAGCAATCACATGACGCCACAACTCGCCTTCAAGAGGCAGACCGAGCAGTTCACTCGCGGCGGGATTAGCTTCGCGCACGATGCCTTGGGCGTCGATGACGATGACGCCGCCGGGCAACAGATCAAGGAGGTTTTGCAGACGGTTGGCCAGGCGCTCTTTTTCCGCCAGCTCCTGCATGCGCTGAGCACTGACCACCGCCAGCTCGCCCTTGAGCTCGGTGACCCGGGCTTCGAGCATGCTGTAGGAATCGGTCAATTGGCTCGACATCTGGCTGAACAGCGCAAACGCCTGCTCAAGGCCAAGCCGGCTTGCCTGCTCTACGGACGACGGTTGCCCCGAAGCATCTGGGACAGGAGACATCTGGGCGGCTGGGGGCATCGTGCTCTCTCGCGTGGTTGACCGTCAGTTAAACGGAACGTTGCGAGGGATGTAGCAATACCCGTGCCTAAAAAAAACTGCTTATAAATGAAGGAGTTGAAAAACAGGCGTCAATCATCCGCCTGTTCATCTCCGTCACGACGGCTCATGCCGTACTTGCGCATCTTCTCCACCAGCGTGGTACGACGAATCCGCAGCCGTTCTGCCGCCCGTGCCACGATGCCATTGGCATCATCCAGCGCCTGCTGAATCAGCCCTTGTTCCAGACCGCCGAGGTAGTCTTTCAGGTCCAGGCCTTCCGGCGGTAGCAGGGCATTGGCGGTGAAGTCCGGGGTATGACCGTTGATGGCCACCCGCTCTTCAAGATCGCTGCGCAGGCTGTCGACCAGTTGCTCGTCTTCGTCATCGACGTAGCGGAATTTCTTCGGCAACTCGACCACGCCGATCACCCCGTACGGATGCATGATCGCCATACGCTCCACCAGGTTGGCGAGCTCGCGAACGTTGCCCGGCCAGCCGTGACGGCACAGCGACATGATCGCCGCCGAGTTGAAACGGATCGAACCGCGCTTCTCGTGCTCCATGCGCGAGATCAACTCGTTCATCAGCAGCGGGATGTCTTCGACGCGTTCGCGCAATGGCGCCATCTCGATCGGGAACACGTTCAAGCGATAGTAGAGGTCTTCGCGGAAGGTGCCGATCTCGATCATGCTTTCGAGATTCTTGTGGGTCGCCGCAATGATCCGCACATCGACGCTTTGGGTCTTGTTGCTACCCACGCGCTCAAAGGTGCGTTCCTGCAAGACACGCAGCAGCTTGACCTGCATCGGCAGCGGCATGTCGCCGATTTCGTCGAGGAACAAGGTACCGCCGTTGGCCAGTTCGAAACGCCCGGCGCGACTGGTGATCGCTCCGGTGAAGGCGCCCTTCTCATGGCCGAACAATTCGCTTTCCAGCAACTCGGCCGGGATCGCCCCGCAGTTGACCGGAACGAACGGCGCGTCACGACGCTTGGAGTGGTAGTGCAAATTGCGCGCGACCACTTCCTTGCCGGTCCCGGACTCGCCGAGGATCAGCACGCTGGCGTCGGTGTCGGCGACTTGCTGCATCATCTGACGGACGTGCTGAATCGCCCGACTGGTGCCGACGAGGCTGCGGAAAAGATTGGGCTCACGGTGACGACCGCGCTCACGGGCCTGGTCATACATCTCGCGATAGACCTGGGCACGGTGCAACGAATCGAGCAATTTGCTGTAGCTGGGCGGCATTTCGAGAGTCGAAAGCACTCGGCGACGCTGGTCTTCCGGCAAGTCAATGGAAGAATTATCACCCATTAACAAAACTGGAAGGAACTCATCCCAGGTTGAGAGTGTCTTTAACAGGCCCAAAAGTGCACCAGGAGCATTTACCGTCCCGATGAGGACACAGATTACTTCACGACTTGATGACAGAGAGCCGACCGCCTGCTGCCAGTCATGGCTGCCACAGGGTAAATTTTCTTCGCCGAGAAAATTTAAAATCACCGCCAAATCGCGGCGACGGACGCTATCGTCATCAATCAGCAGAATTTTGGTTTCACGCCACATGCAATAGCAACTTCCCTAGTCAACTCAATGCCCAAAATGAGGGGCAAGCTAGACGCTTGCAGACACGTTATGCCTGTAGACGCCTGAAATCTGGAACCAGCCACTAGTTAAGTCAAAAAACCGTGCACAGTCAAATTTATGGCGCACTATGTTTGGATTAACTGAGGGGGTTAACTAACCAAACAGATGGTAAACCTTTGCCGCGTTCTGTGCTTGGTGGATCTGCGACATCTCGTCGACTATCGCTTGCCTCTCCCCCGTCGCCGCCTCCAGAAGCTGCTTATACACTCTCAGCAACTCCTCAAGGTTATCGCGCAACGCGACTTCGTCCACCGAAGCTTCACTCAAGACGTCTTCCATGCAGGAACGGCAAGCCAGGTCCAATTCACCGATGGCTTCCCAGTTGCGCTCGGCCAATGCATCGACCAGAGCCTCACGGGTTTGTTCGATTCGCTGCAATACAAGACTCATGGTGATCTCCTTAAAACTGCGGACCCGGCGCGGCGATGGCATCCCAACCGTCTTTGACTGTTCTAAGCAAATCAGAGACTTCGTCGAGAATCGCTGGATCGGTCTTGATGTTGGCCTCGGCCAGACGCTTCATCATGTAGGTGTACAGGTTGTCCAGTTCACCGACGGTTTCGACAGCGTTCTCAAGGTCCAGACCTTCACGCAAACCACCAATAATGCCGATGGCCTTGCCGATCAGAACACCTTTGTTCGGAATGTCTTTGCGTTCCATTGCGCCTTTGGCCTGGGCGATACGATCCAGGCCACCTTCCATCAGCATCTGCACCAGACGATGCGGGGTGGCTTCGGAAGTTTGCGCCTGAGCGCCAATCTTCTGGTATTGGCGAAGGGCTAACATTGGATTCATGTTGTACCTCATCAAAATTCTGTGGTCCGTCTAACCAGTATATCGACGACGCGTCAAAAAACTTTAGATTCAAAAGCAAAAAGCCCGGAGCGCTTGAAAACGCTGCCGGGCTTTTGGCGGTACGAGTATTACGAGTTCTTTTGCTGCGCAGCCATGGCTTCAAACATCGAAGTGATGTTACTGGCCGTCGCTTTCAATTTGCCGACGAGGGTGTCCATGTCGTTGTACTTTTTGGTCAGTACAGCGGTCAGGGTCTCGACCCGACGATCCAGGGCTTCCTGATCGGCGGCCAGCCTGGTCTTGGTTACATTCAGGTTGGTGCTGCGAGTATCAAGAATACCGCCCGTATCGGTGTACGGCTTGATCACATTGTTCATGCGTTCGATCAGACCGTTGGTACCGGTAAACAGGGTCTGAACCTCGCCGCCGAGCTTCTTGTCATTCATCGCCGCGGTGAACTTGGTGGAGTCAAAGTTCAGTGCACCGGTTTTCTGATCAGTCGTGATCCCCAACTGCGAGAGCACGGTCAGCTTGTCGCCGGCACCGGTCTGGGACAATGGACCACGAATGGCAGCCAGAAGCGAACGTGGCAACGGATCACCGGTCAGCGCTGCAGCGACAGTCGGTTTGCCATCGTCGTCCAGGGACGGCTTGGTCAGGGAAGTCACAGCGTTTGCGACAGCATTGTAAGCGTCGACAAACTTCTGGATCGATGCTTTCAGACCATCGTTGTTGGACGCCACGGTGACGGTAGACGTGCCGGTGGTAACCAGCTTCAAGGTCAGCCCGGAGATCGTTTGGTCGAGGGTGTTTGACTTGCTGGTCATCGCCAGCCCATCGACTGTGAACTCGGCATCCTGGGCCAGGCCACCGATAGCACCTGAAGAGGTGGCGGTCGGCACGGCGGCCATCGGGGTCGACCCGTCGATTACCAGACCGGCAATACCACTGGCGGAGATGTCGGAACCGGCACCGGTGGTGGTGGAACCCAGCACCAGACGCGAACCGAAACTGTCGGTCACGATGTTGGCGCTCAGGCCACTGGCCTGGTACTGAGTGTTGATCGAGTCACGCACCGATTGCAACGTGGCGCCCGCACCTACAGTGACAGGGTAGCTGGTGCCGTTCTGGGTGATGGTCAGCGTGCCCGAAGGGATAGCACTGGTCGCACCGCCGGCAAACGCTTCAGAAGCCACTTTCGACGAGGTAGCCAGCTTGGTCACGTTGACGGAATAGGTGCCGGACACAGCCGTGTTGCTGGAGGTAGCCGTCAGCACTTTTACATCGGAGGAGGTAGAAGCAAAACCCGTGAACTGAGGGGTTGTCGTGCTGCCCAGGTCGGTGAGTGCTTTCTGGAACGTGGCCAACAGCGACTTCAAGGTACCGATCCCGGAAATACTCGCCGTGTTAGTGGTGGTTCCACGGTCGATCTGACCTTGTTTGGCCGCTTTGTCAGCGTTCACCAAGGCTTTGACGATAGCACCGGTATCAAGGCCGGAGCCTAAACCCGTGCCCGGTAGAATTGGACTTGCCATGTGAAACTCCCTTCAGTGTGTCGCCGGCCTTTTGACCACTACAACGCCCAAAAGAACATAGCAACAAAATTCGTGCCAGCTGTCAGGCTTTAGCGCTGAACAACAGGCTGCTTGCATCATTCAAACTATTGGCCAGCTTCAGGACTTCTTCGTTGGGGATCTGACGGATCACCTCACCGGATTCGCTGGCAATGACCTTGACGACCACTTTGCCCGAAGGCTCGTCGATCGAGAATTCCAGATTACGCTTGACCGACTGAACGAACTTTTCAATTTCTTGAACGGCCATTTTCAGTTTGTCCTGCTCGGTCTGTTCGCTCTTACCTTCTTCCTTGACGGCAGCTACTGGAGCAACTACCGCTCGAGGCTTCTCCGCAGGCTTGTCGACAACAGTCGTCGCCTGCCTGGCCGCAGGATAAGACAAGTTCAGCTTGGCGCTCATATCCATGTCCATCACCTCTTGAAAAAGTAAAAAGCGAGAGAGCACGGCGTGCGCACTCCCCCGCTAGAACTCACCCAGCTATTACTGAAGCAGTTTCAGTACAGCGGATGGCAGTTGGTTGGCCTGGGCCAGAATTGCGGTGGAAGCTTGTTGCAGAGTTTGTTGCTTGGTCAGCTGAGCAGTTTCAGCAGCGAAGTCGGTGTCTTGTACGCGACCACGAGCAGCTTCAGCGTTTTCGTTGATGTTCTGCAGGTTGGAGATGGTGCTGGTCAGACGGTTTTGTGCAGCACCCAGGTCAGCACGGGCGGTGTTGATGGTCTGCAGAGCGGCGTCGATACGGGTCAGGGCAGCGGAGAACGAAGCTTGAGCGGTCGCCGAGCTGTTACCAGTGATCTGGGTGGTAGCCGAGTCAACGGACAGGGTCGCTGCGCCGAAGCCGGAAGCCAGGGTCAGAGTGATCTGGTTAGCCGAACCGGTGTTGGAACCGACCTGGAAGGTCATGGTGCCAGCGGTGCCGTCCAGCAGATTCTTGCCGTTCAGGTTGGTGGAGTTGGCGATACGAGTAATCTCGTCCGACATTGCCGCGAATTCTTTGTTCAGAGCGACACGGTCTTGAGTACCGTTCGAGTCGTTTCGAGCTTGTACGGCCAGTTCACGCATACGCTGCAGAATGTTGGTCGTTTCCTGCATCGCGCCTTCAGCGGTCTGAGCGATCGAGATACCGTCGTTGGCGTTTTTGATCGCCATGGTCTGACCGCGGATTTGCGAGGTCATACGGGTAGTGATCTGCAGGCCGGCGGCGTCGTCTTTAGCGCTGTTGATTTTCAGGCCGGAAGACAGGCGAGTCATCGAAGTCGACAGTGCATCGGAAGAGCGGTTCAGGTTCTTCTGAACGCTCAACGACGTGACGTTGGTGTTTACTGTTAAAGCCATGACGAATTCCTCGTTGGTTGGGTACTGCGGCTTCCGGCCCTGGCAACCGCCGGGTATGGCCTAGAGAACCTTCGTAATAGTTATCGTCGGTAATGCAACTTGCTTTAGGGGATTTTCAAAAATATTTGCCATCACGTTGCCACCCCCCGTAAACAACGGCTTGCGACAGTCCAACAGCAAAAAAAATGACGTCAGAGAAGTGCCGGTGACAGGTTGGCGAGGACTCGCCCGCACCGGCAGAAGGGAAACTGCTTAAAGGGACAGGTTGTCGGTCAGCAGCTGGACCAGTTCATATTCCAGATAATCCGCCAGCGCGAGCCAGTTCTGCGCCTCCTGACACGCGAACATTTCGCCGAGCAGAAATGCCCATTGCTGTTGAGATTCCTGCGGCGTCGAATCCAGCCTCGGGTGTATCTCACCGATCAGCTCGATCATCGCCAGTCCGGCTTCTACATCCCGCCCCAGACGGAATAGTGCCGCGCATTGCTGCGCGTCGACGACGAAGGACTCAAACCCGCTCATGACGCAAACTCCGGATGAAAAACGGTGCCGGCAATCATCGCCCCTGCCCGACTGCTGTTATAGAAGCGCACCTGAGGATGGCCGGCGATATAACGCTCCAGCTCACACAGGTAGCTGCGGAAGTTGAGCTGGGTTTTGATCCGTTGGCCATGACCATCGAGCACCCAGTGTTTGGCTGCCCCCAGTTGCGGCCCCAGATCGCCATCGTTCCAGCCTGCGTGAGTCTTGTTGCTGGGGAAAGCAAAGTCGGCGCCGAACAGCGTGATCTGCGCCGCGCCCATTTTTACCGCCAGGTCCGCCGCCGGATGAATCACGCTGCCGCCGACATACAGCTCGCCCTTGGGTAATTGCGCACGCAACTGCTGGTAGATCGGGCTGGCGGAGTAACCAGCATATCGCGGCCCCTGCCAAGCTTCGAGTACCAGAGGATCGAGCATCGGCATGTACACCAGCGTGATGTCGGTCGTGTCTTCAGGCGGCAGGTGCCGGGCCGAGATCCGCTGGTCAATGCTGACCACCACGTCGGGGCGGATGCCGTGCGTGAGCAACGGGCGATAGGCCGTATCGACGCAGATGAACAACGGCCGCTCAGCTTGATTGCGAATCGCGCGCAAGGTGTCGAAATGCTGTTCCAGGCTTGGGCCGGTGGCGATGACAAACACCTCCTGACCGGGGCGGGAACCGAACAACTCGGCCACGTCATGATCGGACTGCACCAGAGAAAGACTGGCTTGCAAGCACTCGATAATCTCGGGCGACTGCGGGTCGAACTCGCGATTATTGAAGGTCAGGTGAGTTTCGCTGATCAAGCGATCGCGGATCTTCGCATTGAAGTCATCGGCCAGTACCAGCTCGGACGGCAACGCGAAGAACGGCAGCTGGATTTCCGCCAGATCGCCGGCATACAACAGCTCGACTCGCGGATCGCTGAGCCACTGCTGTTGATCGAGCAGTTGCAGCACCAGCGCAAACACCGCACCGTTGAGGATGTGTACGTATAAACGCTCAAGCCCGGCGCGCTGCAGTAGCTCTATCTGCAGATCGCCAAGCCCGGTGCCGTAAACATGCACCACTGGACTGTCGATGGGCAGGCTGTCGGCCTGAAGCCTGGCCTCGCGGGTGCGGTCGTGCCGACTGGTCAGCTGGATGCCGTTGATGCTCAACGTCGAGCCCAGGCCTTCGACCAGATCGGCCTGCAACAGACTCGCATCCTCAACCAGCAAGCGCGCAGACAGCAGCGGCCAGCGGCGCTGTATGACCTCGGCGTTGCGCTCAAGGAACTCGCTCATGGAGCCTCGCTTTCATTCGGGCAAAAAAATAGCGTTCAAGGTTACACCTTGAACGCTATTTTTTGCCTGGCTTTCTTTGACTAAAGAGCCGAGATTCAGGGGCGATAGATGATCGCCGAACCCCACGACAATCCAACACCGAAACCACTCAGCGCAACGCGCTTCCACTTCGAATCCAGCACGTGTTTTTCCAGCAGCAACGGAATGCTCGACGACACGGTATTACCGGTCTCGACCATGTCCTTGATGAACTTCTCAGGCTCGCCCTCGAAACGCCGCGCAACCGCATCGACAATCGCCGCACTGCCCTGGTGAATGCAGAATGCATCGATATCGTCAGCCGTCAGCCCCGAGTCAGCGAGCAACTCATGCAAATGCGCTGGCACTTTGAGCAGCGCGAAGTTGAAGACCTGACGGCCGTTCATGAAGAACACCCCGTCGGAAACCTTCAGGTGCGGTGCGCCGGAACCGTCGGTGCCGAACTTGGCCTTGCCCAACTGCCATGGCGCATCTTCGCCCATCCAGGTGGCAGTGGCGGCATCGCCGAAGAGCATGGTGGTGTTGCGGTCTTCCGGGTCGACGATCTTGGAATACGGGTCGGCGGTCACCAGCAGGCCATTCTTCAGGCCCGCGGCTTCCATGAAACCCTTGATGGCGTAGATGCCGTAGACGTAACCGGAGCAGCCCAGGGAAATATCGAACGCAGCCACGGTCGTCGGCAGGCCCAGTTTGTCCTGAACGATGGCGGCGGTGTGCGGCAGACCTTCTTCGTCACCATTCTGGGTAACGACGATCAACACGTCGATGGCTTCACGCTTCAACTCGGGATTGTTGGCGAACAGCGCGTTGACTGCTTCGACACACAGGTCCGAGGTTTCCTGACCGGCATCTTTGCGCGGCAGGAAGGCCGAACCGATCTTGCCCAGGATGAACTCTTCATCCTTTTCGAATTTTGCACCTTGTGCGTAATTGTCCACGCCGGCTACAGGAACGTAGCTCGCAATGCTCTTTATGCCAATCATTACGGCTTCCCAATAATAAACAGCCCAATACCACCGCTCGCAAGGAATCGAGGGGCGCCGACAAACAACAAATAACGTCGCCCTCAAGGGGGCGACAGCGGGAGGAATTAAAGGCCATCACTGGGCTAAAAACAGTCCAGGCGCCATCTCCCCTTTTTATACAATACAGTGAAGATGCCCGTTATGACTCGCAGGTCACTCTATTTTGCCGAATCAGACCCACAACAGGTTATTCGACCAGCGACCAGTCCAACGGCGTTCCGCGCTTGATGGCCTGTCGGGCGCGGCGGCCCAGAAGGGTTTCAGCGTGTTTGGGGGCGAGCCCCAAGCCAGGCCGGATGGCCCGCAGATTGGCGGCGGTGAAAGGCTCACCGGCGGCCATGTCCTGAGTTACATACAGCGAACGGCGGTATACCAGAGACTTGCGCTCGGCTTCGGTCACGCCGTATTGCACCTGGCCCATCGCCTGCCAAGCGCGTTCGGTTTCGATCACCAGGCTCGCGAGTTCGGCTGGTTCCAGGGAAAAACTGGCGTCCACCCCACCAGCGGCACGATCGAGGGTGAAGTGTTTTTCCACCACCGTTGCCCCCAGCGCTACTGCAGCGACGGACACTCCGACCCCCATCGAATGATCGGACAAACCGACTTCACAGCCAAATAACTCGCGCAGATGAGGAATCGTGCGCACATTACTGTTGGCTGGCGTCGCCGGGTAGGTGCTGGTGCACTTGAGCAACACCAGATCCTTGCAACCGGCCTCACGGGCGGCGCGCACAGTTTCATCGAGCTCGGCGATGCTGGCCATGCCGGTGGAGATGATCAGCGGCTTGCCGGTGGCAGCGACCCGCCGGATCAACGGCAGATCGGTGTTCTCGAAACTGGCGATCTTGTAGGCCGGCACGTCCTGGCTTTCGAGGAAGTCCACCGCGGTGTCATCGAACGGCGTGGAGAACGCCAGCATGCCCAGTTCTTTGGCCCGGGCGAAGATCGGCGCGTGCCATTCCCACGGCGTATGGGCCTTCTCGTACAGCGCGTACAGCGAAGAACCGGCCCACAGGCTGTTGGGGTCCTTGATGAAGAACTCGCCTTCGGACAGGTCCAGCGTCATGGTCTCGGCGGTATAGGTTTGCAGCTTCAAGGCATGCGCGCCGGCCTTGGCCGCGGCTTCGACGATTTGCAGCGCCACGTCCAGCGACTGGTTATGGTTGCCGCTCATCTCGGCAATGATGAACGGCGGCGCATCGGCACCGATCGAGCGGTTGCCGATCTTGAAACTGGTCATGGGTGATCCTTTAAAACGCGTGTGAACGCACAAGCACTCTGAGTGAAACCTGCCTCGCGGAAAACTTTCAGCGACGCTTGGTTGGCCGGCAGCACCTGAGCGGTGATGGCTTGCAGTGACGGCCAGTAAGCGGTGACAAAGACTTCGCCCCGCGCCAGCAACGCCCTGCCCCAACCCAGGCCAAATCGGCCGTCGAACAGATAAATCGAGACTTCGGCACGAGCATCGTCGAGGTCATAACGCAGCACACCGACCGGGCCGTCATCCGCCTCGGCGATCAACAGCAACCGCCGCGGGTTGCTCAGGCTCGCGGCCAGCCAGGCCTGATGCCGTTGCCAGTCGATGACGTGCGTGTCCAGCGACCAGCGCCGTACCGCCTCGGCATTGCGCCCGTCGAACAACAATTGCGCATCATCCTGAGTGGCCTGACGAACCTGCAACACCGCCCCCGCCAGCGCTGCCGCCACCCGCTGCGCTCCACGTCCATCGACCAACTGCCGCGAGCGTTCGGCCAGACTCTGACGAATCCCCTGATTGCCCACGACAAAACCGATGGTCTGATGCAACTGCTCGACGCTGACCCGCTCGCGGTTGCCCAGGAACACATGAGCCCCCGAGGTCGCCATCACCTCGCCGTTGGCCTGCTGATTATTCGAGACCGCAATGCAGATCGTCGGCAGCCCTATGGCCGCTCGCTCCCAGCTGGTACCGCCACCGGCACCGATAAACAGGTCGGCCTCGGTCATCAGCTGGTAGAAATCGCTGACAAAACTGTGCAGGCGCCAGTTCGGGCGATAGTCCACCAGACTCTGCATCTGCTCCCAGGCCGGGTTATCGGCACCGGCCACGAAATCGACTTCCAGCTCATGGAGGTCCGCCAGCGCCAACATCGCGTGATGGGTCTGCATGGCCGCATCGAAACCGCCGAAGTTCACCAGCACTCGCCTGGCTCGAGGTTTGATCTCGATTGCCGGGCAACAGAACTCATCGCGCAGCAGGGCAAACCGTGGGCCCAGCAGGGTCTGGCAATCGGGCGTCAGCAGTGAGGCATAAGCCTCTGGCGTGCCCGACAGATTTTGATTGAGCAGCAGATCGACGCTGTATTGCCGAGTGGCCAAATCGTCCACCGCCGCGATTCGTGGAGCCCAACGGCGCGCGGCGGTCTGCCAGTGATGATCGAGGCCATAGTGGTCGACGATGATCCAGTCGAAAGCCGGATGACTTTCCAATGCTTGTCCCAGCGCAGCAATGTCCGCCTGCCACGGCAGCATCGACTCGATGGCCTGCTGCGGGTCTTCATCGGGATAGCGCTCCGGCAGCGCGAAAGTCTCGAAATCCTCAGACTGCAGACTGTCCAACCGATGCCCCGGCAACTGACGACAAGCGAAGGCAACATGCGCGCCCTGCTTGCGCAACACCCTGGCCAGGGTCAGACAGCGGGCGATATGGCCACTGCCGATGGTCGGCGATGCATCAGCGCGGATCAGTACCCTCATTGCAGCTCACCCCCAGCCTTCAAGGCGGAATAGAGATATTCGGCACGCGTCCAGTCTTCAAGCGTGTCGATATCCTGCACCAGATGCCGCGGCAGAATCACCGGCAGGCTTGCCGGCGAGAACAACACATCGCCACGCAACCAGGCCTCGCTACGCCCCCAATAGAACTGGCCGGCATCTTGAAAAGCTTCGGGCAAGTCCTGGGAACGGGTCTCGCGAAATTCCGGGTAGAGCGAGGTCAAGGCACCCTGCTCGTCCAGGGTCAAGGCCCGTTGTACCGGGAAGCCAAAACCGGCGACTGAAAACGCGAAAGACTTGTCCGGGTGCTGCACGAGCAACTCATGTCCCTGACGCAGATAACGCGCCTGCAACAGGGGCGCCGTCGCGTAAACGCAGCACGCATAGTCGAACGGTGGCAATTGCTTCAAGGCATGCACGATCACCGCTGCGGTCCCGGTGAAATCGTCGGCAAGCGCTACGGGCCGCATGAACGGCACTTGAGCCCCATGGGCCCGTGCGACCTCGGCGATCTCTTCATCGTCGGTGCTGACAATCACCTGGTCGAACAGATTCGACTCCAGCGCCGTGCGAATCGAACGAACAATCATCGGCACGCCGTCGAACGGCTTGAGGTTCTTGCGCGGGATTCGCTTGCTGCCACCACGGGCCGGGATGATCGCAACACTGCTCAAGAGTCACTACTCCTCAAGTCACTACGCCTCAAGGATCAGTCGTCGCAATTGCTCGACCACATAATCCTGTTGTTGATCACTCAGCAGAGGAAACAGCGGCAAGCTGATGGCCTCGGCGTAATAACGTTCAGCCTGGGGAAAATCCCCCTCGGCAAAACCCAGGTCGCGATAGTACGGCTGCAAGTGCAGCGGAATATAGTGCAGGTTCACACCCACCCCGGCCGCTCGCAAGCCTTCAAACACCTGTCGATGGCTGAGGCTGATCCGCTCCGTCTGCAAGCGCACCACGTACAGATGCCACGCCGACTCGGCCTCCGGCTGCGCGCCGGGCAAGGTCAGCGGCAAGTACGCCAGCAACCGCTCATAACGCGCCGCCAGCTCGCGACGACGCTCGATGAAACCATCGAGCTTGTTCAGCTGCGACAGACCGAGGGCCGCTTGCAGGTCGGTGATGCGGTAATTAAAGCCCAGTTCCACTTGCTGGTAGTACCAGGGACCATGGCTGGGTTCGGTCATCTGCGCAGGGTCACGGGTCATGCCGTGGCTGCGCAGGCGCTGCAAGCGCTCGGCCAGTTCCGGGCGATTGGTCAGCACCATGCCGCCTTCGGCGCTGGTGATGATCTTCACCGGGTGAAAACTGAACACCGTCATCGCCGCGAATTCGCCGCAACCCACCGGACGCCCGGCGTAAGACGCACCGACCGCGTGAGAGGCATCCTCGATCACGGTGAAACCATAGCGCTCGGCCAGTTCGGCGATCATGCGCATATCGCAGCTCTGCCCGGAGAACGCCACCGCCACCAGCACTTTCGGTAGCTTGCCGTCGCGCTCGGCGATCTCAAGCTTAGACGCCAAAGTGTAGGCGTCGAGGTTCCAGGTCAGCGGATCGATATCGACAAAATCGACCTCGGCGCCGCAGTAGCGACCGCAGTTGGCAGAGGCCAGGAAAGTGTTCGGCGTAGTCCACAAGCGATCGCCCGGCTTGAGGCCCGCGGCGAGGCAGGCAATGTGTAACGCCGCCGTGGCATTGCACACCGCCACCGCGAAACCGGCCTGGCAACGCTCGGCCATGGCCTGTTCGAAACGCTCGATGGTCGGCCCTTGCGTCAGCCAGTCGGACTGCAACACGGCAACCACCGCATCGATGTCATCCTGATCGAGGCTTTGCCGACCGTAGGGAATCATGCCGACAGCTCTGCGTGCAGGTCAGCGATCTGGCCGACCGACAGGAAGTGCGGGTTGGTGTCGGAGCGGTATTCGAAATCTTCGCTCACCGGCCGGCCCTGCTCGCCCAGTTTGTCCACGGCAAAATCCACGTCGACGCTGGTGAAACGAATCGATGGCTGAATGGTGTAGTGATCATCGAACTCCAGGGTCATGCGCGCGTCGTCCAGCGGCACCATCAGCTCATGGAGTTTTTCCCCTGGACGAATACCGACGTTTTTGTGCGGCAAATGCTCAGCCATGCCCCGCGCCAGATCGACGACGCGAATCGACGGGATCTTCGGCACAAACACTTCACCTCCGTGCATGCGGGCAAAACTATCGAGCACAAATTTCACACCGTGATCGAGGGTGATCCAGAAACGCGTCATACGCTCATCGGTGATCGGCAGCTCTTTGGCGCCCTCGGCAATCAGTTTGCTGAAGAACGGCACCACCGACCCCCGCGAACCGGCGACGTTGCCGTAGCGCACCACGGCAAAGCGGGTCTGCTGTTCACCGGCAATGTTGTTGGCAGCCACGAACAGTTTGTCCGACAGCAGCTTGGTCGCGCCGTACAGGTTGATCGGGCTGGCGGCCTTGTCGGTTGACAGCGCGACGACTTTTTTCACGCCGTTGTCGATGGCCGCGGCGATGATGTTTTCCGCGCCGTTGACGTTGGTACGAATGCATTCAGTGGGGTTGTATTCCGCCGCCGGCACTTGTTTCAGGGCCGCGGCATGCACCACGTAATCGATACCGCGCATGGCCTGACGCAAACGGTCGGCATCGCGCACATCACCGATGAAGTAACGCATGCACGGCGCGTTGAACGTCTGCTGCATCTCGTACTGCTTGAGCTCATCACGGGAAAACACCACCACCCGCTTGGGCTGGTATTGCTCCAGCAGCCGGCGGATGAAGTTGCGCCCGAACGAGCCGGTGCCGCCGGAGATGAAAATCGATTGACCGTTGAACATGCCTTGAGTCCTTTTACCTGTCAGCCAGGCTTATGCGAGCAACTGCGCCCAGTTCACACTGGAGGCGTCGCCGAGGGTAAAGCCCTTGCCGGTCAAGGCCAGGTTCTGGTTGTAGGCCGAATCGTGCGCGAAGCGCGCTTGCCACTTGTCTTGCAAGGCCGCGGCGGTCTGAGGCGCGTCAGGCAACAGGCCCGGGTGCAGCAGCTGCGCCTGAGGGCACCAGACAGTCAGGTAGCCGGCATCGGCGGCTTTCAGGCACAGATCGATATCGCCGAAAGCTTCGTCGAAGTGATCTTCGTCCAGACCGCCGACCGCTTCATAAAGGTCCTTGCGAACCATCATGCAAGCCCCGGACACCGCCGAGTAGTTCTGCTCGACCTGGTGACCGTTCATATAGCCTTTGGCATCCTTGCGCTCATCGATAAACACCGAGCCCACCACACCATTAAAGCCCAGTACCAGGCCGGCTTGCGTGGTGACGCCACGAATGTCCATCAGCTTGGCGCCAACAATCCCGACTTCCGGACGCTGGGCCTGATTGAGCAAACTATCGAGCCAGTTGGAGTTGACCACCACGGCGTCAGCCGACATCAGCACCACATAGGCACCCTTGGCTTCGCGCACGGCAAAGTTATGCAGCGCCGAGGCGCTCAGACGCTTGCCGGAGCGCAAGACGCGCAGGCGATCGCCCTTACCTTCCAGGCTGGTCAGCCAGGTCGCCAGTTCTTCGGATTGGCTGTGGTTATCGGCAATCAGAATTTCATGCTGCTGATAACGGGTGCGTTGCAACACGCTGACCACGGCGCTTTGCAGCGTCTCTAGATTGTCCTCGCTGCGCAGGATGATCGACACCTTCGGCCGTTCGGCGTGCTGGTAGTCGATCTGCCAGGTTTGCGGCAGCTCGGAGCTGACCTGACCGCGATAACCGCGCTCCCTGAGGTGACGGGTCAAGGTCTGACGTTCGTGAGGATTTTCCTCGGCGGATGGCGCGTTGCAGATCAGCAGTGGCTCGGCCAGATGCGCCAGGCCACCCAGCCCGCCGTTTTCGATCAGGCGCAGCAGCAAGTCGAATTCCAGTGCAGATGCGTATTCAGTCGAGTAGCCACCGGCGTCAGCCAGAACGTCACGCTGAATCAGCCAGTGCCGGGCCATCAGCGACGGTACGGTTTGCAGCAGATCAAGGTTGACGCCCGGACGGAACACATCGCTCAGGGAACCGTTTTCCTGACGCTGGATTTCGTCCATGGCCACGGCGCGCACGCCTTCAGCGCCCATCAACTCGAGGCTGGCGCGCAGCAGGCCGCTGGCGGTGAACTGATCACCGGCCTCGGCCAGTACCAGCCAGTCGGCGGTAGACTGTGCGACACTCTGGTTGATGCGTTCGACGTAATTGGTCGCGGTCACTTTGACAAAATGCACGGTGTCACGCGGCGAAGTGGTTGCCGGCAAATCACCCGTGGTGAACACCACCAGTTTGAAGGCCTTGCAGTGGCCACTGACCAGGCTGTCAAAGGTGCTCTGCAACTTGACCATGTCGGCGTCCAGGTCCAGCAACATGATCCCGAATTGCGGACCGCCGTTGTGTTTGGCCAAGTGCGCCGCAATCGACTTGAGTTGTTTTGCATCAGGGCTGCGCGCATCCAGCCAGTCCAGCAGGCGCCCGGACGGCATGTTCTGGAACAGTGACTGTTCGTCCTGTGCCGGCACCGACGCCAGGCGTTCGGCCCAGGCTTGCAGCTTGAGGCCTTCTTCCTCGTCTTCGGTGCCTTTCAACGACGCGGTCAGACGTGCAATGACGGTGCGGTTGAACGCATAGAGGCTCAGGGCTTCCCACAATCGGCTACGCAGGGTGCGCTCGTTGTCGTTGGGATGAACGCGCATCAGCTCATGCTGCTTGAGCAAAATGCCTTCCAGTTCCTGCAATTGCAATTTACCGGCGGGCATGGTGTGCAGAAGGAATTCGAATTCGGTCAGCAGATCGAACACCGGCTGGTTGTAGAACGGCATTTCGACAAACTGCTCGGTATTAAACGTACGCACCGGCTCTTTGCCGGCCTCCAGCCAGGCCGAGGTGAAAATCAGCGTCCCCTTCAGCGAACGCATGTTATTCAGGCAGTCGGCCATGGTGGCGAAACTGTCCAGTGCAACCTGCTTGCCCTCGGCCAGCGTCTTGTGGCTCATACCGGTGGGCAACGAGGCCAGAAACTCGGCAAAGTGCTCGCGGTCGGCAACGGTTTTCGCGTCCTTGAGCGTCAACACCGTCAGGACGTTGGTGTTGTGCTCCGAGGCACCGTAGGGGATTTCCCGCACGGCGAACGGGATCGGCAAAACCCGCGCCTTGGCGCGTGCGAGCATGTAATAGGCATGCCCGATTTCCTGCCACTCGAAGCTGGTGCCCGGCAGCAGCGCGTTGTGCCAGTCTTGCAGCAACGCCGTGCGGCTGACCGCATAGAACGGCGGCAGGAAGTGCCCCATGAATTGCATCAGGCGATCCTCGGCCTGATCCGAGCAATAATCTTCCGGTCCCTTGCGATCGCGACGGAAGTAATTCACTTCCGTGGCGCGGGCCAGGTACATGATTCCGTAGCCGTGGCACATGCCGTAGTCGGCGTTGTCTTCCAGAAACTCCAGCGACTCGGTGACCGCACCGTGAATCAGGAAATCGTCATCGGCCGCCAGCACCATGTATGGCGTGGTCACCTGATTCACGCCATAGGCGAGTTTTTCCTGCAACCCGGTGTAGGTGAACTGCGGCAGGTGCCGGTAATCGACCATCGGGTAATCACGGGTAATGTTCTCGTCGCTCTTCAGCGAAGAGTCCAGAACCAGAATCGTGCAGGGATAGCTGCTGTAATACTGCAAGGTACGCCGCAGATAGGCGTTGCGGTTGTGGGAAATCACCACCACCGTCAACCGTTCATTCAGCGGTGCCACATCGTTTCGAGCAGTGTTTTGAACGCGCATATTTCTATCCCCACAACCGGCCAGACGCCGAGAACCTACATTCAATAGTGATTAACGAACGCGACGCAGATAACCGTCCGGCGCCACGGTGATCAGCAGCTTGTTCTGCAACTGACGGTCGATTTCAAAGTCAGCGTTTTCTTCCAGGTATTTCCACACAGCGGTCTTCGGGTTGTCGCCCGGGCCCCATGGACGGTCGGGGAAGAAGTCGGCCGGCATGTCTTCAACCACGGTGTCCATGACCACGCAGTAGCTGTCCACCGAGACCAGTGGCGCGTACAGGCGCAGCTCTTCCAGCACGTGGTCGTGGGTGTGATTGGAATCCAGTACCAGAATGACTTTCTTGCCTTCGGCCGCAGCGCGCACTTGCTCGGCGATGGCCGCGTCGATGCTCGAACCTTCAATCATTTTGATGCGCTTGCTCATCGGGTGGCTTTCGATGGCTTCGCGGTTGTGCGGGCGAATGTCGAGGTCGATGCCCAGCACTTCACCGTGGCCTTGCAGCTCCAGCAACGAGGCGTAGTAAATGATCGAACCACCGTGGGCGATGCCGCATTCGATCACCAGGTCGGGTTTGACCTGCCAGATAATTTCCTGCATCGCCATCATGTCTTGTGGCAACTGAATGATCGGACGGCCCATCCACGAGAAGTGGTAGCTGTACTTGTGCTTGGCCGACTCGTTGAAGAAATCCTGGGCCAGAGCGGTGAGTTTCTGGTCGTCGCCCTGACGCGCGATTTCTGCCTGGCATTCGGCTTCGAAGGCTTTATTGATGGTGTTGTCGGTCATTTTTCTAATCTCAATAGTCACTGGAACGAAGCGCTGTCGACGGCGTGATAGACGTAGCGTCCACCGGTCATCCGCTTGATTTCTTCGAGGTAATTGGAGTTCATCACAAACAGGTTGGCGCCTTCGGGCAGCGCATCCATGGCCTCTTGCGGCGAGGACACCCGCGCGCCGCTCAGGGGCAGATATCGGCCCTGTTTGGCCGGGTTGATATCCACTACGCGATCCACCGCCACGCCCGCTCGTTGCAGGAACAGCGAATAAATCACGCCTTTGGAGGACGCGCCCCAGATCGCCGAACCTTGCTCGGGTGCGGCCTGAATAATCTGCACCGCGTGCTCAAGGCTGCTGGTGAAACCTTCAGGCAGCTCGAGGCGCGGCACCGGTTGCTCCGGCGTCAGACGCAATGTCGCAAGGTCAGCGACGATGTACAGGTATTGGCCACCGAACAGGTGACCGGCCTCATGCACCGTGCCGAACATCCGGCGCAGGTCATCGAGGCGGAAATAATTGACGTGCTCGTAGAACAGGTCGAACCAGGCACGATGCTCCAGGATCCAGTCGAAGCACGGCACTTCGATGTAAATCTGCCCGCCCTGATTGGCATCGGCCATTTCGGCGAGGAAATTCACCGGGTCCTGGATATGCTCCAGCACGTGACGCAGCACAATCGCGTCCGCCGACAGACCCAGACCGCGAGTGAACGGCGCCTTGATCACATCGACGCTGTCACCTTCATAGGCCGGGTCGATACCGGTGATGGCGTAGTCCAGGCCTTTCAGGAGTTCAAGAAAGTAGCCTTTGCCGCAACCGACTTCGATCAGTTCCTGACCCTTGAAGTGGCGGGCAATGATCCCTTCGACATCGCTCAGGTGCTTCTGGAACTGACCGGAATGAGCCTGCTCGTTCTGATAGTCGGCGTCGTAGCTGAGCTTATTGGCATCGAAGGCCTGGTTGAAGATCAGCCCGCTCTGCCCGTCCTGCACCAGCACCATGTCGGCGCTGGCAGAAGCTTTCGCCGATTGCGCGTCGGCAAAGGTACGGTTCTGCAACACCGGCAGGTCGGCGACCCGATACAACTCATGCTTCATGCTCTGCTCCCAGTAGCTGTTGCAAGCGGTCCGCCACGCCCCAGAACGCCATCGGCTCGTGGGTCGCGTATGGGTAATGACCCAGGTTCAAATCGATCGACGCGCCGCGTTCACGCAGCCGTTGTTCGACCAGCGCTCTGACCGATATCGGCTGGCCGCTGCAGCAATTGATCACACCGTCGAATTCGCGCTGCTGCATGATCGCGGCGAGGTAACCGGCCGCCGTTTCAATCGCCAGGTAATCGCGCAGCTGTTCGCCGGCTGACATGTTGAAGCTGTGGTCTCCAGCCTCGATTGCCCGGTCCAGCGCTGCGAGCAAACTGTTCGGGTTCTGCCCTTCCCCGTGCAGGTAAAACAACCGCGCCCATTGCAGGGTGAACGGTTGAACCCGCTGCAGATTTTCGAGGAACAGCCGCAGCGTGTTCTTCGCCAACCCGTAAGGGTTACTCGGCCGCGTATCGGTCTGCTCGCTGAGCGGCCCACTCTGCAGGCCGTATTCGAAACAGGTGCCGGTGACCAACACTTGCGACACACCCGCCTCGACCGCGCCCTTGATGAACCGGTAGTCGGCCATCAAGTTATGCTCGAAATGGAACAGCGCCTGATAGTTCGGCAACCCCGGCCACGCCAGATGCGCCAGCGCGTCGATGCCATCGGTCAGCGCTGCGATGTTCAGATCGTCGGCGTGAATATCCGCCGCGATGAACTCCACGGCATTGATCCACGGCAAACTCGCAGCGGCCTCGGCGTTACGCGCCACGGCCCGGACTTCACAGCCACGGGCGAGCAAGGCTTCGACCAAATGACGGCCGACGAACCCGGTGGCACCGGTCACGAGCACTTTCACAGCACGGTCAACTCAGGCACGGCGATCACGAAGCGGCCATCCCACTGCCGTACTTGCGCCAGTTGCTGACTGACTTCGTGCAACAGATTCCATGGCAGAACCAGGATGTAATCGGGTTTCTCCAGATCGATCTGCGCCGGCGAAACGATTGGAATGCGACTGCCCGGCAGGTACTTGCCCTGTTTGTGCGGATTGGCATCGGCGACCCAGGCCAGCAGGTCCGGTTTGACCCCGGCGTAGTTGAGCAACGTGTTGCCCTTGGCCGCAGCGCCATAACCGACCACGCGCTTGCCGTCGGCCTTGGCCTGCAACAGGAACCGCAGCAGTTGGTGCTTGATGCGTTCGGCAGCGGGTGCCAGGGTCGTGTAGTACTCAGGCGTTTTCACCCCCGCTGCAAGTTCGGCCTGCAACTGCTGCTGAACGGCTGACTGCACTTCACGTCGTTCGCCATCGACACGCTGGACGAACACCCGCAGCGAACCGCCATGGGTCGACAGCTGACTGACATCGAACACTTCCAGGCCATTGCGTTCGCACAAGGCCTGCACGGCGGTCAGGGACAGGTAGGAATAATGCTCGTGATACAGCGTGTCGAACTGCTGCCCTGCCATCAGCGTCAGCAGTTGCGGAAACTCGAACGTCGCCACACCGGTCGGCTTGAGCAAAGTGGCGAAACCACCGAGGAAATCATTGATGTCCGGCACGTGGGCCAACACGTTGTTGGCGGCCATCAGGTCAGCGGCCCAGCCTTCGCTGTTCAGCTGCGCAGCGGTATCACGGCCGAAGAACAGTTCGCGAATCTCCAGGCCTTTTTCCCGCGCCGCTTGTGCGGTGCTGCGGGTCGGTTCGACGCCCAGACAAGGGATGCCGCGCCCGGCCACGTACTGCAACAGGTAACCGTCGTTGGCGGCGATTTCCACCACACGGCTGTCGGCGGTCAGGCCGAAGCGCTCGACCATCTCGGCCACATAGCGCTCGGCATGGGCCAGCCAAGTGCTGGAGAACGAACTGAAATACGCGTATTCGGCGTCAAACAGGCTGTCGGCACTGGTGTAATCCTCGGTCTGCACCAGCCAGCACTGCTGACACACCGCAACTTTCAGCGGCACCCATTGTTCGGCTTGCTCAAGTTGATCGGCGCGCACATAAGCGTTGGACGGCGGCGAGGTGCCCAGGTCAATCAGCGGCAAAGCCAGAGGAGTACCGCAACCACGGCAATTCATACACGCACTCCAGCGAAGTGTTCATCGAGCAAAGGATGGCTGGAATCCCGCGCCGACAGATTATTGACAGGCAACGGCCAGGCGATGGCCAGCCGTGGATCGTTCACGCTCAAACCGCCCTCGTGCGCAGGCGTGTAATCGGCGCTGTGCAGGTAGAGCAATTCGGCGTCATCGGTGAGGGTCTGGAAACCGTGGGCGAACCCGGCCGGGATCAGCAAACTGCGACCGTCGCCAGCCTTCAGGTGTTCGGCGTGCCAGTGCAGAAAGGTTTCGGAGTCCGGGCGCAAGTCCACCGCCACGTCCCAGACCTCACCACGCAGGCAGGTGATCAACTTGGCTTCCGGCGCACTGGCGTTCTGGTAATGCAGGCCGCGCACACTGCCCCGTAAACGTGTGCAGGAATGGTTGATCTGGCGAATGTGAAACGGCTGGCCGAAGGCGCTCAGGCTGCCTTCGCAGAACAGTCGCGCGAAGTGCCCGCGATCATCTTCGAAGCGTTTGTGTTGCACGCTGAACAGACCGGCCAGCGGCAAGGCTTTCAACAGAAATTCGCTCACAGCGCGCCTCGGTACAGGTTCAACTGGCCCAGGGTGACTTCACGCATGTCATCGCCGTTCTGCCACGCCAGGTGCCAATCGAGGGTCTGGGTCAGGCATTGCTGCAATGACCAGCGCGGTTGCCAGGCCAACAGTTGACGGGCGCGGCTGCTGTCCAGACGCAGCAGACCAGCCTCATGCAAATCACTCGGTTCGATGCGCAAGCCGCGCGCTTGCGGCCAGCGGCTGGCGAGCAGCTCGACCACTTCGCCGACGCTGCACATGTCCGCTTCGCTCGGGCCGAAGTTCCACGCGCCGGCGAATTTCGGGCCTTGCTCGTAGAGGCCGGCGGCCAGTTGCAGATAACCCGCCAAAGGCTCAAGCGCGTGCTGCCATGGGCGCACGGCTTGCGGGTAGCGCAAGGTCACGGGCTCGTCCGCCGACCAGGCCTTGAGCACATCAGGAATCAAACGTTCCGGGGCAAAATCTCCACCGCCCAACACGTTGCCGGCACGCGCCGTGGCCAGGGCCAGACCGTGCTCGGCGTACTTGTCAGCCGGGAAAAACGACGCGGCATAAGACTGCGCCAACAATTCGCAGCAAGCCTTGCTGCTGCTGTAAGGATCATGGCCGCCGAGGGCTTCGTCCTCGCGATACGGCCACAGCCATTCCTTGTTCGCATAAACCTTGTCGGTGGTCACCAGCACGCAGGCGCGCACGCCGCCAACCTGGCGGATCGCTTCGAGCAGATTGAGGGTGCCCATGACGTTGCTGGAGTAGGTGCCGAGCGGATCGCGATAACCTTCGCGCACCAGCGGCTGAGCCGCCAGGTGCAGGACGATTTCCGGCTGCACATCGGCGATCAGTTCCAGCAAGGCGCCCAGATCACGCAGGTCACCGCGCTGATCGTTGATGCCTTCGGCCACCCGCGCCAGTTCGAACAGGCTCGGCTCGGTGGATGGGTCAAGCGAAAACCCGCTGACCTCAGCCCCCAGACTTTGCAGCCACAACGTCAGCCAACTGCCTTTGAAACCGGTATGGCCGGTCAGCAGAACGCGCTTGCCACGCCAGAACTCCGGGCTCAGTCCCATTGTTTCCATGGGGCCTCCCCGCTCAGCCACAACGCCTCGAGATGGTTCTTGTCACGCAGGGTGTCCATCGGGTGCCAGAAACCGTCGTGCTGGAAGGCTTGCAACTGCTGTTCGCTGGCCAGCGCGGCCAGCGGCTCGGCTTCCCAGGAAGTTTGATCGTCGCCAATGTACGGCAGCACTTTTGGCGACAGCACAAAGAAACCACCATTGATCCAGCCGCCGTCACCGCGTGGCTTCTCAATGAATCCTTTAACGCTGTCACCGTCGCGCTCCAGGGCGCCATAACGTCCCGGCGGCTGCACGGCGGTCACGGTAGCCAGCTTGCCGTGGGCCAGGTGGAAGTCCACCAGAGCGCCAATATTGAGGTCCGAGACGCCGTCGCCGTAGGTAAAGCAGAACGCCTGTTCGCCTTCCAGATAACGCGCGGCACGACGCAGACGGCCACCGGTCATGGTGTCTTCGCCGGTGTCGATCAGGGTCACGCGCCATGGCTCGCTGTAGTTCTGGTGAACGTCCATGCGGTTGTTGCACATGTCGAAAGTGACGTCGGAGGTGTGCAGGAAGTAGTTGGCGAAGAAATCCTTGATTGCGTAGCCCTTGTAGCCAAGGCAGATCACGAAGTCATGAATCCCGTGGGCCGAATACTGTTTCATGATGTGCCAAAGAATTGGCTTGCCGCCGATTTCGATCATTGGCTTGGGCTTGAGGTGCGACTCTTCGCTGATCCGCGTACCGAGACCACCCGCCAGAATTACTGCCTTCATCGCTGTCCTCTTGCTCTTCACGCGGCTTGGCCACCCCCGCAAGGGTCGGCGAACCGTCAGATGCACATCATTTACCCGCAGCCACTGGGGCCTTCACGCCTTTGGAGTGAAGGTTTTATGGCGATATATGGGGGACTTGCAGGAAGTGAGCCAATTGCTTGGGGTGGGCGACTGATGGGGGGTTGGTGGTTTTTTGAGGTGGGAGGTGATTGCTGTGACCGGGGATTTAGGGATTTAGGGATTGGGGATTGGGGATTAAGGTACATATCCGTTTTTTTGGTAATGGCTTCTATTGGTTTCGCTTTTACAGCGAGTCACTTTCGAAAAGCGCGAAAGTAACCAAAGCGCTTTTGCCCCGCCATTCGGTGCCTCGCCTAGGCTCGGCATGCCATAACGAAGGCATTGCTCCGGGGGCCCGCCGCCATCGGCCATCCATGGCCGGGGGCGGCTACCGCGGCATCCTTGCCGCGGTGCCCTCTGCGCAACGCCTGCGTTCGGCCTCTGGGAAAGGGGCGGCAGATCAAGATCAAAAGCCGAAGCAACGGCAACGGCAAGATCAACAGCTTCGCGAGCAAGCCCGCTCCCACAGGTGGACTGGGTACATCCGGGGAAGATTGGTCGGCTGACAGGCCGCTATCGCAGGCAAGCCAGCTCCCACAGTTGGACGGGGTACATCTGGGGAAGATTGGTCGGCTGACAGGCTGTCATCGCAGCGATGCGCGACCGACAAGCCCCCCACAAAAAATCAGAGTACATCCGCCTTGCCTTTCACCACTCAACAGGCCGAGCGTTAGCTCGCCTGCAGCTGTTGATGTTGACGCACCGCCCCCTCGAGAGGCCGAGTGGAGGTTCTGCGCAGTGGGCAACCCGGCATGGATGCCGGGTTAGCCGCCCCCGGCCATGGATGGCCGATGGCGGCGGGCCCACGGAGCAGGACCGGAGCGAGGGCATGCCGAGCCTGGGCGAGGCACCGAACGAAAGGGGCAGAAGCGCTTTGGTT
Source organism: Pseudomonas sp. BF-R-26 (assembly GCF_019947395.1). Classification (NCBI taxonomy): domain Bacteria; kingdom Pseudomonadati; phylum Pseudomonadota; class Gammaproteobacteria; order Pseudomonadales; family Pseudomonadaceae; genus Pseudomonas; species Pseudomonas sp. BF-R-26. The sequence goes on from NZ_JAGYGK010000019.1 coordinate 58,422, forward strand.
ACTTTCGCGCTTTTCGAAAGTGACTCGCTGTAAAAGCGAAACCGCCAGCCGCCGTGACGAAAAAACGGATATGTACACAAACCAAAAATCAGTCCGGCAACCAACCCCACAACCAGTGCTGAAGATTATCCCCACGCAACATGAAATCCCGATGCACCGCCTCACGCAATTCATCCCCCATGCGATAGCTGGCATCCGGGTCAGCCAAGTGCATGCGGATCGCCTGCAACCACTCCTCAGTGCTGTTGCTCAAAACTTTGGTACATGGCAAGAAACCCTCGTAAGCGCGGGTATCAGTGCAAATCACCGGATACCCGCACGCGCCATATTCCAGCAACCGCAAGTTACTTTTGCAGTCGTTGAAGATGTGGAATTCCAACGGAGCCAGTGCCAGATCAAGGTTCAGGCTCGCCAGCTTGTACGGGTAACTCTGCAAATCAATGGTGCCGTGAAATTCGTGAATGTACGGGCGCAAGGCGTCCGGACACATACCGAAGAATACCCACTCCACCTCATTGGCCAGCTCACGGACCACCTCGGCAATGATCTCCAGATCGCCGGTGTGGCTGGTGCCACCGCCCCAGCCAACCCGTGGTTTTTTCGAGGTGCGGCGCTGACTGGTCAAGGTCGCCCATGGGGCGGGCGGCAGCATGTTGGGCACCACGCGAATTTCGCTGTGCATGCTCGACAACACATCAGCCAGTGCCTGCGTCGTCACCACCACGCGGTCGCACAGGGCTATGCCATCACGCAACATCTGCTCAGTATTGACCGGCTTGTTGCGGGCGTGGCTGTTCTTTTTTGGCGTGCTGACAATGTAGTCGTCCAGCTCGAAAATCCGCAGGGCACTGGAGTATTTCTTCATGCGCAGAATGTCTGCCGCCGAGCCGTCGCTATAGCGCCCTTGCAAGATAATGGTGTCGGGCGACAGACGCTCGATTTCCACGGTCGATGGCGATTCATAGGCCACGCGCGCAATGACTCGTCCGGCTGCCTCAAGCTCTGCCAGAGGTGCAGTCACACGGTAATGCCCGATCGCCGACTCGTTGACCGGCAACCCGAGAATCAGCGGCAGGTCGCGATGGCAGAACGGATTCCAGTTATTACGCAGCGAAGGCTCCAGACTGAAGCTCGCCACGCCGAGCGTCAGCGCCGGGTTGTAGGCAGGATCACGGGAGATTGTCGGCAGCCACTTTTTGTAGAAGGTTTCGTGTTCAAGCACCTGCGCCTGCACATCGGCCTGCGACGTTGCAGGCGACGCGTCTTCACCCATCATCACAGTCGCAAAAGGCGTCCAGACAATCAGGTAGCCGTTTTTACCCGCCTTGAGGCACAGATCAACACCACCAAGGCCCAGGTTGAACTGAGCCTCATCCAATTGACCCAGGCTGTCGAATACCTCTTTGCGTACCATCAGGCAATCACTGCTGACAGCACTCCAGTTCTGCGCTACTTGCAGACGCTGCATGTAACCCCGGGCACTGGCATGCTCGCCGAGAAACGGCGAAGTGGCAGGCCCGGCCAACCCCAGAATCAGGCCGGCGGAGACGATCGCACCATTGGAACCCAGCAGCCGCGCGCCCACCACGCCGACTTCCGGGCGCTGAGCGTGATTGAGCAGTTCGGCGAGCCAGTCGCCCGCGCAAATCACACTGCGCGGGCTGAGCGTCAACAGGTACTCGCCACGGGCATGACTGGCCGCGAAGTTGACAATGGCCGCTTCACCGGAACGCACGTCATAACGCAGCACCCGCAGCATCGCCGCGCCCAACTGGGCCATCGCACTCAGCCAGTCGGCCATCGCCGCATCGCCGCGACCTTCATCGACGATCAGGATTTCGTATTCGGTGTAGGTGGTATTTTCGATCAGGCTTTCAGTGCAGCGCTGCAACGCGGCCAGCGACGTGCCCGCCGCAATGATGATCGAGACCAAAGGCCGGTGGCTGTGCAGGTAATCAATGCGATTGAGCAGCGACAACTCTTCATGGCGAATCCGGTGTTCCAGACCGATGCGTGCCAGGTGCGCACTGACCAACGCCTCACTGCCCTCGATCACCTCAGGCAACGACATCCAGTCGGGAAAGGTCTGAGTCGACTCCACCTGAATCTCGGCAATGTGCTCGATGGTGTGCAACCCGGCCTCTTCCACCAGACGCCAAAGCAAATCATGCGGCGCCAGTTCGCCGTGAGCCGGATCGAAACCGCCCACTGCCAAAAAGCGCTCCCGCTCGAATGCCAGTGTTCGCCCGACGTAGGGGTAGGAACGCATGAGGTCGAGGTTGAAGTCAGGCTTGAACACCGGGTCGACGGACTCACCCTCGACCAGCGCGCCTTCATCGCTATAGGCGCACAGCATGCCCGGCGTGCCGGCGATGCGCTCGGCCAGCACCAGCAGCGCCGATTCGCGTAACGTGTCCCCCGCCCGCAGCAGATAGAACCAATGCGCGCCTTCCAGTTGCGGCACCACGGCATTGAGTTGTTGCGACCAGTTCGCCTCAAGCGGCAACTGCAGCACTTTGTCGTCGGCATCGCAATCGGCGTTGGACAGCACCACCACTGCTTGCGGTGCGTACAGTTGACTAGCAATGCTGGCCAGTGTGGCTTTCAGCCCGGCGCTGTCAGATTCGGTGTCGATGACGATCGGCACCAGATTCGGACGCACAGCCCAACGGCTGATACGTTCCGGCATGTGCCGCGCTTCCGCCGGGTTGAATGTGCGAACCGACAGCCACTCGCGGTAGAACTCGGCATAGCTGTCGCTATTGCCGCCCACTCGGCCATTGACCACGGTGTTGCGGTTGCCCAGCACGCGCACCACGCACAACTCTTCCCACTGGCGCGGTTCTTCAGAGGCTTTGCTCAATTCAACGCTGCGCACCCAACCCGAGGCCGGTGCCGATTCGCCACCGCGCGCTGTCAGCATTTGCGCCAGCCATTCCCATTCCTGCACGGCGGCCCGAGTCATTTCGAGCGTCTTGCTCAGACGCTCCGGGTACTGACGCTCAGTGCTCTGCACGGTGTTCAGCGCCGCCAGGTTACCGCGACGCAACAGGCACACGAACAAAGCGAAATCAAGCATCGCGACAAAGCCACAATCTTCCTGAATCAGCGCAGGCAACAGCTCGAGCACATCGGCACGGCGCATCAGCGTCGAGCTGAAGTTGCCGATGAAATTCTTCGGCGTGCTCTCGAAAATCGCCAACATGTCATCGCCCTTGAGCAACGAATCGATGGGCGAAAAACGGCAGTTATCGATCCGCGGAGGCAAGATGAAGTTGTTGGCATCGCTCATCATGCGCAGGGCGCAAACGAGGGTGGCCTCGGGATGATCGATCAGCACCTGGGCTTGCAGGGCAATACTCGGCGCGAACAGACGGTCGTCATCGCACAGCACTTTGATGAACTCGCCTTGAGCTGCTTCGACGCAGCGCAGCAGGTTCTTTTGCAGGCCGAGACGCTTCGGGTTACGCAGGTAACGAACGGTGTGCACCGGGTCGGCAAACGACTCGACGATGTCGCGAATCTCGTCGGACAACGAGTCGTCACAAATGACGATTTCGACGTTCTCATAGGTTTGAGCGAGCGAACTTTCCAGCGCCTGGCTGAAGAAGCGCGGGTTGAAGGCGGGGATGACGATACTGACTAGAGGGTGTTGATTCACGACGAAACTCTCGAGCGGCGAGCCTCTGCCCTTTCAGGCAGAGACTTCGGAACCGCTTAGAAAAAGACGGTTGGCAGCTCGACAGACACAGGCTTAGATCTTGTTGAACAAGCCCAGCTGAGCAATCTTGCTGAAGGCCAGTTGCGACGCTTGCAACATGGTTTGTTGCAAGGTCAGGCGAGTCATCACTTCGGCCGGATCGGAATCGCGGATCGCCGACTGGGTCTGGGTGTTGGCCAGGACCAGGCTCTGGTTGGTATCGCTCTGGGTATCCAGGGCTGAACCACGACCGCCCACCGAACTCAGCGCACTGGACAACTGATCGTTGCCGCTCGCCAGGTTGCCGATGCCCGAAGCAAGGGAGGCTTGCAGCTTCTGGGTCAGGATCGGATCGCCATTGGTTGGCGTGTTCAGCGCCGTTTTCAGTTGGCTCACGGTGTCCAGAATGTTCTGGGTTTCGTGAGTGTTGACGGCCACGCTGAACTGATCGCCTGCCGCCGGTACACCGGACAGGTTGAAGCTCACGCCCGAGGCGGTCGCAACGCCGGCCGCTACAGTGCCGGAAGAGACTATCTTGCTGTTGGCCGTCAACGGTGCCGCATACAAGTCGAAAGCGGTGGCGCTGGTGAACTTCATCACCGCCGAACCGGTCGGGAAACTGGCGTGGTAAGCCACCGGGTTGGTGATGCTGCTGCCAGTCACCTGAGTCGGTGTCGGGTTGCCCGGGCTGCGAGTCGCCGTAAAGGTGTCAGGCTTGGCCGCCAGGGTAAAGCTGTGGCCCGGCAGCACGGCAGCGGCGGTGTCACCGGCCGCCAGATTGATGTTCAGGGTCAGATCAACACCGCGGAACGACACGGTCTGGCCAGCTGCGGTGGCCGGATTGAACGCACCGCCCTGACTGGCTTCGGCGGTCACGTCGTTACCACCCGAATCGGTGATTTGCAACTGGGTACCGCTGACGAAGTCGACGGTGTACGGCTCACCCGAACGGAATTTGCTGTTGTAGGTCAGGCTCGACGACACCTGACCATTGGACAGGACGACGCGGCCATCATCCACGACCGGCGCAGTCCGGGTGACCTCGCTGCGGCTGGTGTTGATCGCTTGCTGGAACACCTCCCAACCGGTGCTGTTGGTGGCCATCGACATGTTGTCGCCGATCGCCAGGTCAAGCGTCACCTGGTCACCGTTGTAGCTGTAGGTGCCATCGTCGTTGCGGGTGAACGGCACGGTGTCGCCCTTGGAGCCGGCGAAGATGTACTTGCCGTTCTCGTCCTTGGTGTTCATCAGGCTCTGCAACTGTTCTTCGATCTGCCCCAGCTCCGATGCGTTGGCCTGGCGGTCGGCATCGGTGTAACTGGCGTTGCCGGCGCCGATGGCCAGTTCCCTGGCGCGCTGCAGCACGTTATTGATGCTGGTCATCACCGCTTCGGTGGCGCCCAGCGTCGCCTTGATGGTGGTGGTGTTGGCTTCGTATTGATCGAGCATCGAAGCCTGTTGACCCAATTGCAGCAAGCGCGAAGCACCGACCGGATCATCGGCAGCGGTGTTGACGCGAACGAGGCTGCTGGCCTCTTCGCTGCTTTTGACCACGTTGGAGAAGTTCTTCTGATAGTTGGCGGCAGAGGACTCGTAAAACTGGGCGGTAGAAATGCGCATGGGCTACGACTCCTTAAAGACTGCTGATCAGTGTGTTGAAGATTTCCTGCGCAGCCTTGATGATCTGCGAAGAAGCGGTGTAGTACTGCTGATACTTGACCAGGTTGCCGGTTTCCTCATCGAGGTCGACACCCGACAGCGAATCGCGGGCGCTCTTGGCGTTGGCCAGAATCGCTTCGGTGGCAGCGCTGTCGAGCTTGCCCTGGGCGGCCTTGGCGCCTACGCCCTCAACCAGTTTGCCGTAGGCGTCGGTCAGGGAAATGCCTTTACTGGCCGAACCGGTATCCACGGTCTGCTGGGTTTGCAAGCCAGCCAGTTTGGTGCCGTTGCGGTTGTCCAGAGTACCCGGCTGACTGAGCGTCACGTTGATCGCCGTCGAGGTACCCGGGGAGCCCGCGATGGTCATGTCGAACGATGCAGTACGCTGCACGACTGGTGGTCCCGGATCATTGATCGCGGCGCCGTTGGCGTCGACCAGAGGAATGGTCAGGCTCAGCGTATTGTTCTGGCCCGGCACGATAGTGCCGCTGCTGAGCGCGTTACCTTGGGCATCGAGCATTTGGTAAGTCTGGGTCGTACCACCGGCCGTGCCGAACACGATTTTGACCGGAGTCGATGTCTTCAGGCCGTTCTGAATGGCCAGGGTGGTGGCCGAGTCATAGATATCGAACTGCGTGGTCAGGGTCGGTTGACCGCTGGCCGGAATGGTCAACGTACCGCTGACACCGGGCGCAATGGCCGCGCCCAACGGTGCCGCGATGGCCAGACGCTTGGAGTCGGTCATCTCGGTCTTGATGTTGGTCGCCGCGTTGCGGGTCGGGGTGATCTTGAAGGTGTCGCCAGCGGCTGCGGTGCCGCCAGTGAGCGTCATGGAGAAACCGTCGATTACTGGCGGCGGCGTGGTCAGCGTGCTGAACGCGCCCATGGCGGTGCCTTCAGGCAGACGCTGCACGGTGTAGTTAGTGGCGCTGGTGAAGGTGACCTTGTAATCGTTGATGGTCAGCTTGCCGCTGTCCTCGATAGTCACATCGAAGTTGCCCGAGCCTGCGCTGTTGCCAACTGTGGCGACACTGCGCTGGGCCATTTGCGCGGCGCTGTTGACGTTGTTGAACAGGTTCGAACCGAAGTCACCGTTCTTGTCGATGCCTTGGGCCTGGATGGAGTTCATCTGATCGGCGACGACCAGCGCCACACGACCCAGCTCGTTCATGGCCGGGTCCAGCACGGTGCTGCGATAACGCAACAAGCCGCCCATCTCGCCACCGGTCATCACCGAGGTGATGTCGATGGTGCTCGAACCGCGATTGAGCTGAATGGCCGAACGCGACGGGTCGGTTTTGCTCGGCACCACTTCCAGCTTGCTGGCGGTGCTGCCCATGACCAGCGGCTGACCGCTGCCCAGGTAAATGTCGAGGCTATTGTCACGCTCCATCACTTGCGCACCGGTGAGGGTGGACAACTGGCGTACGGTCTCATTGCGCGCATCGAGCAGATCGTTGGGCTGGCCGCCGGCGTTGGAAACTTCGGAGATCTTCTGGTTCAACTGGGCTACGGTGGTCGCCAGCTTGTTGATCTGATCGGCCATGTCAGCCAGGTTGCCGTTGATGTTCGCGTTCTGCTGCGTCAACTGGCTGGAGATCGAGTTGAATCGGTTGCTCAGGGCTTGCGCATCGCTTAGCAGCAATTGACGGGAAGCATCGTCGCCCGGCTTGGCGTTGACGTTCTGTACCGAGGCGAAGAATTTGGTCAGGGCGCCATTGAGGCCGGTGCCGCTGTCCGAGAGCAACTTATCGAGCGGGCTGATCTGCCCGGCGTAGGCAGCCGAGTCGCTATTGAGCGAAGTGGTGGTCTGCAGCTGCGCATCAATGTAGCTGTTGTACACCCGACGTACATCGGCGAGGGTCGTGCCGGTGCCGATGTAGACATTGCCGAACTGATTCGAGGCCTTGGTGCCCTGCACGGTTTGCTGGCGTGAGTAACCGGCGGTGTCGGCGTTGGCAATGTTATTGCCGGTAGTCATCAACGAGGATTGGCCAGCGGCCAGACCCGACATCCCGATATTGAGCAAACTCATGGTTCAGACCTTATGCCTTGTGCCTATAGAGGCGTGGTGGAAGCGCCCGCCGCAGCGTAGTTTTGGTAACTCGTCATCTGCTTGGCTATCTGCGAGATCTTGCTTGCGTAATCCGGGTCGGTTGCATACCCGGCTTTTTGCAACTCGCGTACAAACTGTTCTGGGTTATCGGCCGACTTCAGCACATCTTGATAGCGATTATTGCTTTGCAGCAGCGTCACAAGGTCATGGAAGCTGTCTTTGTAAGAGGCATAGGAACGGAACTCGGCCGTCTCCTTGACCATCTCGCCATTTCTGAATTCGCTGGTGATCGCCCGCGCCGAATCGCCCTTCCAGTTACTGCTGGCCTTGATGCCGAACAGGTTGTGGCTGCTGCTGCCATCCTGGGCACGCATGACCGATTTGCCCCAACCGGTTTCCAGGGCGGCCTGAGCCACCAGGTAACGCGGATCGACACCGATACGGTCGGCAGCTTCTTTGGCCATCGGCAGCATGGTGTTGACGAATTCGTCGGCGGAACTGAAGGCTTTCTTCGCCGGCGCCAGGGGTATTTGAGCCATGGCACGACCATAAATCTGCAGGCGCCCACTGGAGGTCGTATCCGTTTGCGAAGCCAGCCAATCGCCGTTGTACAGAGGGCCGGAACCTGCCTTGGTGCTTTGCGGCACCTGGATGTTGTTCTGCGGTGTTGTGGCGGTTGTTGCAGCCGTCGATGCCGACGGCACCAGCCCGGCGAGCAAACGATCAGCTAGTTTCGGCGGCAACGCCAGACGCCGCTGATTGATCAGCGCCATGTCATTGCGATGAGCACCCTCGCCCGCGCTTGCCGGCGTCTTCACCGAACGCGAAGCCCACAACGGGCGCTCACCATTGAGACGCGACAGCGGCCCGTTGGTGGCGACCGTACCGGCGGCAATCGGTGTTTCCACGGCGGCTTTCGCGGCAGCCTGTTTGGCGGCGGACGCCGCTGCGGCCTCCCCCGGCGCCATCGGTTTGTTCTTCGACATCTGGCGCATCAGTACGTCTGCCAGGCCAATACCGCCGCCTTCGCGGGACATGGAAACAGCCAACTGCTGGTCGTACATTTCCTGGTATTGCTTGGCTGCCGGTGTATTGAGCGGATTGTCCTCGCCCAGCGCTTCGGTGGCCGAGCGCATGGACTTGAGCATTTCACCAAGGAACAGCGACTCGAATTCCTGCGCCACTTTGCGCATGTTCGCATCGCTGTTCTTGTCGCCGACCTTGAGCTGGTTAAGACGGTTCAGGTCCGAGTAGGAACCCGAGTCGCTGCTGCTGACCAGACCGCTTTTGCGCATATCCATGGTCGCCGTCCTCAGATCACGATCAGGTCGGCTTGCAACGCGCCGGCCTGCTTCAGCGCTTCGAGGATCGCCATCAAGTCACCCGGTGCCGCGCCGACCTGGTTCACCGCCCGGACGATTTCGTCGAGGGTGGTGCCCGGGCCGAACTTGAACATCGGCTTGGCTTCTTGCTGGGCGTTGACCCGCGAGCGCGGCACCACCGCCGTCTGCCCGTTGGACAGAGGGCCAGGCTGGCTGACGATCGGGTCTTCGGTGATGGTCACGGTCAGGCTGCCGTGAGTCACGGCGGCCGGGGAAACCTTGACGTTCTGGCCGATCACGATGGTGCCGGTCCGCGAGTTGATGATGACTTTCGCCACCGCCTGACCCGGGTCGACTTCGAGATTTTCGAGGATCGACAAATAGTCGACCCGCTGGCTCGGATCGAGTGGCGCAGTCACGCGGATCGAACCACCGTCGATGGCCTGAGCGACGCCAGGGCCAAGCATGTTGTTGATCTTGTCGACGATGCGTTTGGCGGTGGTGAAGTCCGAACGGTTGAGGTTCAAGGTCAGGCTGTTGCCCTGATTGAAACCGCTTGGCACCGCACGCTCGACCGATGCACCGCCAGGGATGCGACCGGCCGACGGAACGTTGACAGTGATTTTCGAACCGTCACGACCTTCGGCATCGAAACCGCCAACCACCAGGTTGCCCTGAGCGACGGCGTAGACGTTGCCATCGATACCTTTGAGCGGCGTCAGCAGCAAGGTGCCGCCGCGCAGGCTCTTGGAGTTACCGATGGACGCAACGGTGATATCCACCTGCTGACCCGGCTTGGCGAACGCTGGCAAGTCGGCACTGATCGATACCGCTGCAACGTTCTTCAACTGCACGTTGCCCGAACCTGCCGGCACCTTGATGCCGAACTGCGAAAGCATGTTGTTGAACGTCTGCAGGGTGAACGGGGTCTGGGTCGTCTGGTCGCCGGTGCCGTTAAGCCCGACCACCAGGCCGTAGCCGATCAATTGGTTGGAACGCACGCCGGAAATACTGGCGATGTCCTTCAGCCGCTCGGCTTGAGCATCGAAGGCTGCGGTCAGCAACAGAGCGCCCACCATCAGGTGTTTAAGATTCAACATAGCCACCTAGAAAGGGAACAGCGGGCTGAGGAAGAAACGGTCGAACCAGCCTGGCTGACTCGCATCGGCAAACGCACCGGTGCCCGAATAGGTGATGCGTGCATCGGCGACGCGGGTCGACGACACGGTGTTGTCGGTGGCGATGTCATCGGCGCGAACGAGGCCGGCAATGCGCACCAGCTCATCGCCAGTGTTGAGGGTCAGCCACTTCTCGCCGCGCACGGCGATGATGCCGTTGGGCAACACGTCGGCGACGGTCACGGTAATCGAACCGGTCAGGCTGTTGCTCTGGCCGGACTTACTGTCGCCCTTGGTCGCGCGGTCGGCGCTATAGCCGGCGTTCAGACTCAGGTCATTGCCACCGATAGGGTTGTTGGTGGTCAGGCTGGAGCCGAACAACGAGGTCAGGCCGACACTGGTGTCGCTGTTCTTGTCGATCTGCGAGTTGGCGTTCTTGCTCGCCTGGGTGCGCTCGTTCAGGGTGATGGTGATGATGTCACCGACCCGGAACGCCTTGCGGTCGCTGTACAGGTTCTGCTCGAAACCGGCCTGGTAGATCGAGCCGTTATTGGCGGCAGCCGGCAGCGGCGTGCGCGGCAACACCGGGGCGTAGTAAGGGTCATTGGGCTTGGGCGGCGGAGCGACGCAGCCCGCGAGCACGACGACCCCACTCAGTGCCAGAACAGATACAAAGCGATTCATGACCCTACCTCACGGTGTTGCAGGCGACCTCATGGCCGCCTCATAGACTTGATTACAGATTCTGCGTTACGAACGAGAGCATCTGATCGGCAGTGGAGATCACTTTGGAGTTCATCTCGTAGGCGCGCTGAGTGGTGATCATGTTGACCATCTCTTCAACGGTGCTGACGTTGGACGTTTCCAGGGTGTTCTGCAGCGTGGTACCGAAACCGGCGAGGCCCGGGGTGCCGACTTGCGGCGCGCCACTGGCAGCGGTTTCCAGGAACAGGTTGTTACCCACCGCTTGCAGACCGGCCGGGTTGATGAAGTCGGCGGTTTGCAGGTTGCCGATCACTTGGGAGGCCGGGTTGCCGGCAACGGTGATGGACACGGTGCCGTCACGGCCGACAGTGAAGGTCTGAGCATCGTTCGGAATAACAATGGCCGGCTCCAGGGCGAAGCCGCTGGCGTTGACGATCTGGCCGTTGGAATCCAGGTGGAACGTACCGTCACGGGTGTAGGACGTGGTGCCGTCCGGCTGCAGAATCTGGAAGAAACCGCGACCGTCGACGGCCAGGTCAAGCGGCTGCTCGGTGGTTTGCAGGCTGCCGGCGGTGAAGTTTTTCTGGGTGCCGACGATGCGCACACCGGTACCCACTTGCAGACCCGACGGCAATTCGCTGTCCTGGGTCGACTGGGCGCCTGGCTGGCGTTTGATCTGATACAGCAAGTCCTGGAACTCGGCGCGGTCACGTTTGAAACCCGTGGTCGATACGTTCGCCAGGTTGTTGGAAATGGTGGTGAGGTTGGTGTCCTGGGCGGACAGACCTGTTTTGGCAACCCATAGAGCCGGAAGCATTCGATTCTCCTCGTGCGCCTGTTTTACGGCGCGACGTTCTGATAATTAGCTGATCTGCAAGACCCGAGCCATGGCCTGGTCATCGTCTTTGGCGGTGTTCATCATCTTGATGTGCAGCTCGAACTGCTTGGCCAGCGCCAGCACCGAGGTCATTTCTTCCACGGCATTGACGTTGCTCGACTCAAGGAACCCGGACACCAGCTTGACGTTGGCATCGGCCTGCGCCGGCTTGCCATCCTTGGTGTGGATCGAACCGTCCAGGCCTTTGGTCATGTTCTTGAAGTCTGGGTTGACCAGTTTGATACGGTCGACTTCGGCCATCACGCGAGGGCCTTCGCCCATCGCACGGATGCTGATGGTGCCGTCTTCGCCGACTTCGATTTGTTGCTCGGGCGGCACGGCAATCGGCCCGCCATTGCCTACCACTGGCATACCGTTGCCGGCGCGCAGCACGCCCAGCGCGTCAACGTTCAGGCTGCCGGTGCGCACGTAGCTTTCACCGCCATCGGGGTTCTGCACGGCGATCCAGCCATTGCCCTGCACCGCGACATCGAGGTCGCGACCGGTTTGCACCAGCGCACCCGGGGAGAAGTCGGTGGCCGGACGCTCGGTCATGGCAAACGCACGCGCCGGAAAGCTGTCACCAAACACCGGCATCGAACGGGCCTGTTCCAGGTCCTTCTGAAAACCGTTGGTAGAGATGTTCGCCAGGTTGTTGGCATGAGCCTTCTGCGCCAGTGCATTCTGGCTGGCGCCGGTCATTGCCACATAAAGGTACTTGTCCACACTCTTTCCTCTGCATGCCGGACGTTTGCCGCCCACTGCTGTACTGCTGAGCCATAAGCAATTTGCAGACCAACTATTTTCTGGCGGCGCAGGGCCCGGCAAACAAAGGACTTGAGGGATTCATAGGGGATTGGGGGAATGTGTCGAAGACGAAAAACCGGCGGTGTTATGCCGGTAGGTGGCAAGAGCCGGCCTTCATGACCGACTCAGTTCCCTGTGGCGAGGGAGCTTGCTCCCGTTCGGCTGCGCAGCAGTCGTAAAATTCGCGCAACGGGGTGGTTCCGAAAGATTGCAGGGGGCTGCTACGCAGCCCAGCGGGAGCAAGCTCCCTCGCCACAAAAGCTGTTTAGCCCGGCTCTTTACCGACTTCGTACTCACGCAACTTATTGGCAATGGTCGTATGCGAAACCCCCAACCGCTTGCCCAGTTGCCGACTGCTCGGATGCTCGGAATACAAACGTTCCAGCACCGCCTTTTCAAAGCGCCCGACAATCTCGTCCAAGCCGCCCTCAAGGGAAAAATCGCCAAGCGGCTGACGCACGCCGTAGTCTGGCAGACGAATGTGCTCGGCTTTGACGGTGCCGCCGTCGCACAGGGAAACCGCCTGGAACAGTACGTTTTCCAACTGCCGCACATTACCCGGCCAGTGATAGTGACTGAGCCGCTCCATCGCCGCCGGCGCCAGTTTCGGCAACGGGCAACCGATCTGCCGACTGGCCTGATCGAGGAAGTGCTCCACCAGCGGCGCCAACCCGTCGAGGCATTCGCGCAACGGCGGGATGTGCAACGAAAGCACGTTCAAGCGGTGGTACAAATCCTGGCGAAACTCACCGCGAGCGCACAGCTCGGACAAGTCCACTTGAGTCGCGCAGATCACCCGCACATCCAGATAGACCTCTTCATCACTGCCTACACGACGGAAGCAACCGTCCTGCAGAAAGCGCAGCAATTTCACCTGCAAGCGCGGGCTCATTTCACCGACGCCATCGAGGAACAACGTACCGCCCGCCGTCAGCTCCAACAACCCGAGCTTGCCTTCGGCCCGCGCTCCTTCGAAGGCACCGGGGCCGTAGCCGAACAGTTCGGTTTCGGCCATGGACTCCGGCAGACCGGCGCAGTTGAGCGCCATCAGCGGTGATTGCCCACGCGGGCTCGCCAGGTGACAGGCCCGCGCCAACAGCTCTTTGCCGGTGCCGGTTTCGCCTTCTATCAATAGCGGCGCATCCAGCGGTGCCATGCGCCGCGCTTCGCGTACCACTGCCGCCATTACTTTCGAGCTCTGGAAAATGCTGTCGAAGCCGCGCAGCTCCTGCTTGCGCACGTTATAGATGCGCTCGCCTACCCGGTCCGCCCGGTGCAGCGTCAACACCGCACCGGCCATGGCCTCGCTTTCGTCATGCTCCGATTGCAGCGGCGCGATGTCGGCGAGAAACACGTCACCCTTAACCTTCACCCGCAAGCCGTTGATCCGCGACTTGTTGGCGCGCACCAGCTCCGGCAAATCGAAATCTTCGGCGTACCGCGACAGTGGAATCCCCGGCACCTCGTCCACCCGCACTCCGAGCAACTGCGCCGCCGCACGGTTGGCCGCGACGATGGAGCCACCCATGTCGATCGACAGCACCGGAAACTCCAAGGCACCGAGCAAGGCATTGAGTTCCATATGCCGACGCTCGCTGGGCATCAGCCCTACGCGCTTGACGCCGAATACCCCGCCAATCGCCTCGAACTTCGGACGCAACGCCTGGAACTGAATGTTGATCAGGTTCGGGCAGTGCAGATAGATCGCGTTGCCGTGCTCACCGCCCACTTCGCCGCGGGCGACGTTGATCCCGTACTCGACCAGCAGGTTGAGAATGTCGCGCAGGATACCGATGCGGTTCTGGCAGTGAACTTTGATACGCATATAAGGCCCGTAACAGCGGTGATCGAGGCCCGGCGCGAGAAATTTTCTGCGGGGGCACCAAGTTAGTCGTCAAGATTATGTGACACCTGTGAGCCATTTCAAACCCGCAAATATCAATACTTGCGCCATAGCGACCAATCCGTAACGAATACTTTACGAAAAGCCGAGATTTTTCCTACTCTCACCGCGGATCACCTGCTGCAACACCGCACTCCTTGGGGTATTTCTAGGTCTATAGCTGTACACACAACAAGAACGAATCCCCTAGCAGGAGAGCAGCATGAAGCAGACGCAATACGTGGCTCGCGAGCCCGATGCGCAAGGTTTTATCGACTACCCCGCCGAAGAACACGCGGTGTGGAACACGCTGATCACTCGCCAATTGAAAGTGGTCGAGGGCCGTGCGTGCCAGGAATACCTGGACGGTATCGAAAAACTCGGTCTGCCCCACGACCGCATTCCGCAACTCGGTGAAATCAACAAGGTCCTCGGTGAAACCACCGGTTGGCAGGTTGCCCGAGTCCCCGCGCTGATTCCCTTCCAGACCTTTTTCGAGTTGCTGGCGAACAAGCAGTTTCCGGTGGCGACCTTTATTCGTACCCGCGAAGAGCTGGATTACCTGCAAGAGCCGGACATTTTCCACGAGATCTTTGGCCACTGTCCGCTGCTGACCAACCCCTGGTTCGCCGAATTCACCCACACCTACGGCAAACTTGGCCTACAGGCTTCCAAGGAAGAACGCGTGTATCTGGCGCGCCTGTACTGGATGACTATCGAGTTCGGTCTGGTCGACACCCCACAAGGCCTGCGCATCTACGGTGGCGGCATTCTGTCTTCGCCAAAAGAAACCGTTTACTGCCTGTCGGACGAGCCGGAGCATCAGGCGTTCGACCCGCTGGAATGCATGCGCACGCCATACCGCATCGACATTCTGCAACCGCTGTACTTTGTCCTGCCGAACCTCAAGCGCCTGTTCGATCTGGCCCACGAAGACATCATGGGCATGGTCAAGCAAGGTATGCAGTTGGGGTTGCACACGCCGAAATTTCCGCCAAAGGCTGCGTGATCCGCAGCTTTTAGAATCAAGTGAGTCTGTCAGGAACCACCGCTTTGGTTTAGCGTGGTGACACTGACGGCCGATTTCCAATAATTCGATTTCAGGAACCCATCATGTCCACATTAAACCAAGCCCATTGCGAAGCCTGCCGCGCCGACGCCCCTCAAGTCAGCGACGAAGAATTGCCGATCCTGATCAAGCAGATCCCCGACTGGAATATCGAAGTCCGCGACAGCGTGATGCAGCTGGAAAAAGTTTTCCTGTTCAAGAATTTCAAACACGCGCTGGCGTTCACCAACGCCGTCGGTGAAATCTCCGAGGCCGAAGGTCACCACCCAGGCCTGCTGACCGAATGGGGCAAAGTCACCGTGACCTGGTGGAGCCACTCCATCAAAGGCCTGCACCGCAACGATTTCATCATGGCCGCGCGCACCGACGAAGTGGCCAAAAACGCC
Source organism: Pseudomonas sp. BF-R-26 (assembly GCF_019947395.1). Taxonomy (NCBI): domain Bacteria; kingdom Pseudomonadati; phylum Pseudomonadota; class Gammaproteobacteria; order Pseudomonadales; family Pseudomonadaceae; genus Pseudomonas; species Pseudomonas sp. BF-R-26. Next base: position 74,003 of record NZ_JAGYGK010000019.1, read on the forward strand.
GAGGGCCGCAAATAATGCATTTCGACGCCATCGGTCGAGTACCTGGCGACCCGATTCTCGGCCTGATGGAGGCCTATGCGCTGGACCCTAACCCGCGCAAATTCGACCTCGGCGTGGGTGTCTATAAAGACGCCCAGGGCCTGACGCCAATCCCCGAGGCGGTGAAGCTCGCCGAGCAGCACCTGGTGGAGCGTCAATCCACCAAGACCTACATCGGCGGCCACGGCAATGTGGCGTTCGGCAAGGTCATCAACGAATTGGTGCTTGGCGCTGATTCGGCACTGATCACCGAACAACGGGCCGGCGCCACTCAAACGCCGGGCGGCACTGGTGCGCTGCGTTTGAGCGCCGACTTCATCGCCCAGTGCCTGCCGGGCCGTGGCGTGTGGTTGAGCAACCCGACCTGGCCGATCCACGAAACCATCTTCGCGGCGGCCGGGGTCAAGGTCAGTCATTACCCGTACGTGGGCAGCGATAACCGTCTCGATGTGGAAGCGATGCTGGCGGTGCTCAATGAAGCCCCCAAGGGCGATGTGGTGCTGCTGCATGCCTGCTGCCACAACCCGACCGGTTTCGATCTGTCCCATGACGATTGGCGTCGAGTGCTGGACGTGGTGCGCAGTCGCGATTTGCTGCCACTGATCGACTTCGCCTATCAGGGCTTTGGCGACGGCCTGGAGCAAGATGCCTGGTCGACCCGGCTGTTCGCCGCCGAGTTGCCGGAAGTGCTGATCACCAGTTCCTGCTCGAAGAACTTCGGCCTGTACCGCGACCGCACCGGCGCATTGATTGTCTGCGCGAAAACCGCCGACAAGCTGGTGGACATCCGCAGTCAACTGGCCAACATCGCCCGTAACCTGTGGTCGACGCCACCGGATCATGGCGCCGCCGTGGTCGCGACCATCCTCGGCGATCCAGAGCTGAAAAGCCGCTGGGCCGACGAAGTGGAAGCCATGCGTTTACGTATCGCCCAGTTACGCAGCGGTCTGGTCGAAGCGCTTGAACCCCATGGCTTGCGCGAGCGCTTTGCGCACATTGGTGTGCAACGCGGGATGTTTTCCTACACCGGCTTGTCGCCGGAACAGGTCAAGCAACTGCGCGAGCATCACAGCGTGTACATGGTGAGCTCGGGCCGGGCTAACGTGGCGGGGATTGATGCAACGCGCCTGGACTTGCTGGCCGAAGCAATCGCTGACGTCTGTAAGTAACCCTCTCCCACCGATCGTTCCTACGCTCCGCGTGGGAACGATCAATCGCAGGCTCCGCCAGCTCCTACACAGACCTGTCTAGACAATCCCATCCGTCGCAACAATTGGATATAAAAGTCTATTTGTCATTTCTCCTGCTGTATCCTGCGCAGGCTTTTTTAAAAGCGCGGATCTACCAGATCTATCAACAGACTTAGCGAGGAGCGCGACATGCACGAGATCCCTAATCTCCCCTTCCCAAGCCTGCACGAAACTGAGCAGACAACCACGCAACAAGCCGGTGCCCAACAGCCCGAGACGAAAGAAGCACCTGAACGCCGCCAGGCCGACAGCGAAGACTGATACACCTGCACGACCAGACCGTGTGGAAAGCGCTAATATGCGCTTTCCACACCGCCTGAACCTTGAGCTTTCCCATGACCGATGAATCCAGCGTCACCTTCAACGAAGCTCAGGCCAGCGTCCTGATCGGCACCGCCGAGAAGATGATCGAGATCTGGAACCGCCTTTCCCCCGAGAAACAAGCCGCCCTGCTGGCCCGCTTCGGCAGCGAAGAAAACGCCCTGGCCGCCCTGGTCACGACGCAATTGGTTGCCCCCGCAAAATCCTGATTATCCCCGTCCGGCAAATAGTTTTACTTTTCCACGCCCCGCGACCGTCCGCGCCGCTATCATAAGCAGCCTATCTATCCTGCTGCCCCGTGGATCTTTACCCATGCCAGAAACCCAGCGCCCCATGGCGGTCACGCTGCAAGTCGTTTCCATCGTCCTGTTCACGTTCATCGGTTACCTGAATATCGGCATTCCCCTGGCCGTATTGCCGGGCTATGTCCACAGCGATCTCGGTTTCGGCGCCGTGATCGCCGGGCTGGTGATCAGCGTGCAATACCTGGCCACCCTGCTCAGCCGCCCTTACGCCGGGCGCATCATCGATAACAAGGGCAGCAAGCTGGCGGTGATGTACGGCCTCGCCGGCTGTGGTTTGAGCGGTGTGTTCATGTTGATTTCGGCCTGGACGCAAAGCCTGCCGATGTTGAGCCTGATCAGCCTGTTGATCGGCCGACTGGTACTCGGCAGCGCAGAAAGCCTGGTCGGTTCCGGGTCGATCGGCTGGGGCATCGGCCGGGTCGGCGCGGCGAATACCGCCAAAGTCATCTCCTGGAACGGCATCGCCAGTTACGGCGCGCTGGCGGTCGGCGCGCCGCTGGGGGTGCTGCTGGTGAGTCAGTTGGGTTTATGGAGCATGGGCGTGAGCATCGTGCTGCTGGCCGTTCTTGGCCTGGCGCTGGCCTGGCCAAAAACCGCTGCACCGATCGTTGTCGGCGAACGCCTGCCGTTCATGCACGTGCTGGGGCGGGTGTTTCCTCACGGTTGTGGTCTGGCCTTGGGCTCCATCGGCTTTGGCACCATCGCCACATTCATCACCCTGTATTACGCCACTCAGCACTGGTCCAACGCGGTGCTGTGCCTGAGCCTGTTCGGCGCCAGTTTTATCGGTGCGCGATTGCTGTTCGGTAACCTGATCAACCGCCTCGGCGGCTTTCGCGTAGCGATTGCCTGCCTGTCAGTGGAAACCCTTGGGTTGTTGCTGCTGTGGCTGGCACCCGATGCACACTGGGCACTGGCCGGCGCGGCGCTGAGCGGTTTCGGCTTTTCGTTGGTGTTCCCGGCGCTGGGCGTGGAAGCGGTCAACCTGGTACCCGCCTCCAGCCGTGGCGCGGCGGTTGGGGCGTATTCACTGTTTATCGACTTGTCGCTGGGGATTACCGGTCCGCTGGCGGGTGCTATTGCGGCTGGATTCGGGTTTGCCTCGATCTTCCTGTTTGCCGCATTGGCTGCTCTGAGTGGCCTGGCACTGAGCGTTTACTTGTACCGGCAGGCGCCAAAGTACAGGGAGGAACGCAACACCCGCTAGAAATCCACCTTGCCGCGTCCAGCCTTGATGCTGCCGCGCTTGGTCTTGGATTCGAGCCGACGCTTCTTCGAACCGAGGGTCGGCTTGGTCGGACGGCGTTTCTTTTCAACCTTGGTGGCGCTGAGGATCAACTCGGTCAACCGCTCCAGCGCATCGGCGCGATTGGCTTCCTGCGTGCGGTATTGCTGGGCCTTGATGATCAACACGCCTTCGCTGGTGATGCGGCTGTCGCGCAGCGCCAGCAGCCGTTCCTTGTAGAACTCGGGCAAGGACGAGGCCGGAATGTCGAAGCGCAGGTGCACGGCGCTGGAGACCTTGTTGACGTTCTGCCCACCGGCGCCCTGGGCGCGAATGGCCGTCAATTCGATCTCGGCATCCGGCAGATGCACGTTGTTGGAAATCACCAGCATGGAAAAAAGTCCGTATTCAGAACAAGCAGGATACCGCGAATAGACAGAAGGAATGCGGCCCCCACAGGATGTTGTATGGAACCCATAAATGACAAACCCGGCACATGGCCGGGTTTGTTGTTTCTGCGTTTTGCACTTACTTGGCAGCGGAACCTGCAGCCTGCAATGCATGCCGGTCACGACGCTTGTTCTTGATGCCGTAGCAGACCCACATGAACGCGACCCACACCGGAATCGCGTACACCGAGATCTGGATGCCCGGGATCAGCAACATCACGCCGAGGATGAACACCACGAACGCCAGGCAAACATAGTTGCCGTACGGGTACCACAGAGCCTTGAACAACGGCGTCTGTTTGGTCTTGTTCATGTGCTGACGGAACTTGAAGTGCGAGAAGCTGATCATCGCCCAGTTGATCACCAGGGTGGCAACCACCAGCGACATCAACAGTTCCAGCGCGTTTTGCGGGATCAGGTAGTTCAGCAACACCGCGATCAACGTCACAGCGGCCGACGCCAGGATCGAACGCACTGGCACACCACGCTTGTCGATCTTCGACAGGGCCTTCGGCGCATCGCCCTGCTCGGCCATGCCCAGCAGCATGCGGCTGTTGCAGTAGGTGCCGCTGTTGTACACCGACAGCGCCGCGGTCAGGACCACGAAGTTGAGGATGTGCGCGGCGGTGTTGCTGCCGAGCATCGAGAACACTTGCACGAACGGGCTACCGCTATAAGCGTCGCCGGAAGCATTCAGGGTTGCCAACAGACTGTCCCACGGCGTCAGCGACAGCAGGACCACCAGCGCACCGATGTAGAAAATCAGGATCCGGTAGATCACCTGATTGATGGCTTTCGGGATCACGGTTTTCGGCTTGTCGGCTTCGGCTGCGGTGAAACCGAGCATTTCCAGGCCGCCGAAGGAGAACATGATGATCGCCATGGCCATCACCAGACCGCTAACACCATTCGGGAAGAAGCCGCCGTGTTCCCACAGGTTGGTCACAGAAGCTTGCGGGCCGCCGTTGCCGCTGACCAGCAAGTAGCTGCCCAGGGCGATCATGCCGACAATCGCCACAACCTTGATGATCGCGAACCAGAACTCGGCCTCACCGAAAACTTTGACGTTGGCCAGGTTGATCAGGTTGATCAGTACGAAGAATCCGGCTGCCGATACCCAGGTCGGGATGTCCGGCGCCCAGTAATGGATGTATTTGCCGACCGCAGTCAGCTCGGACATGCCCACCAGGATGTACAGAATCCAGCAGTTCCAGCCCGACAGGAAGCCGGCGAAACCGCCCCAGTATTTGTGGGCGAAGTGACTGAAGGAACCGGCGACCGGCTCTTCAACGATCATTTCGCCCAGCTGGCGCATGATCATGAAAGCGATGAAGCCGCAAATGGCGTAGCCGAGAATCATCGACGGGCCGGCGGATTTGAGCACGCCGGCCGAGCCGAGGAACAACCCGGTACCGATCGCGCCACCGAGGGCGATCAGTTGAATATGGCGATTTTTCAGGCCGCGTTTCAGCTCGCCTGAATGCGAGTTTTGTCCACTCATGAAAAGGGTCTCACGCAAGGTTTGATGATGTTCAGTAGACGTTGCTGCTCGGTTGCGATTTCAAGCAGCGCCGATCAAACCCCAGCGCAGGCACCAGGAGTTCAGCGTTTTTACGACAGTCATGCGTCACCTGTTTGTTTTTATCTGTGACGAAATCGAACCCGACACGCTCGTGACGCGGCGGAGTGAACAAGGCGGATAGCCTTGAGGTTTGCGCTGTTGCGCAGAGGGTCACAGTTAAAACGCGGCGCATTGTACACCTGTAACCCCCTGCTGCCAGACACCGCTGGATCAGCGCGTCGGTTGCCGGGATTGCCTGTGTCCGCCTCGAGGGTCTCGGGCGACTGCAAAAATTGAGTCAGACCTTTGCAGGTCATCGATAGGGGCAACGGAAAAATCGCCCCACAGGGAGAGATGGAGATGAGTCACGGCGTTCATTGCGCCTCCTTCTTGTTATGCACCTGCACGACAGGCATGGGGCGCATCTCACCCTTCATACGCTGCTGAAACAAGCGTGCCAGAGCCCTTGAAGACTACAAACCCGGCGGCTGGCGGAAGGTTTTCCTTACAGACCTTTCCCTCGCGGCATTCCACGGGGTTTGAGAGCACTTTCCGTAAGGTTTTATTGACAAGGCGTAACGTAAATTTTCCAAATCAGATCAAAAGGCCCGCTGACTGTAAATTGACTATAGGAAGCTTCCTAAGGAAATTTCCTGCTTAGTTTTCTGTTTTTTATTAAGAAAATGGGCTTTCGAAAAATGGAATAAATAGTTCAAATGAAAATTGTTTAACTATTTTTTTGCATTTTAAAAACCTGTGAACTAGGTTTTCAGCGACTTGCCGAGCTGCATCGACCGGCACGTTGACGCGCTCTTCAACGAGTGAAAAGCACGCCACTGCTCTTATCAAAAGTGTTCTTACCGAAGCTGTTCTTACCGAAGAAATCATCTAGGAGATTGAGACCATGCAAGCACTGGACAAAGACTTGGACACTGAACTGCAACTGGACGATTGGTTTGAAGCACCGACCCATGATGCCGCCGTCGAAATGATGCAAGCCGACGCGGTTGTTCCGTTCGGCACGGCGATGTGGCCTCTGTAAGACATCCCGGCAGGCACGATCCGGCCGGTCGTGCCTGCCACTTTCTCGGTTTGTCAGGGAGGACTACATGGATAAGCAACGCGCCATCTCGCATTTCCTTTACTACCTCGAACATCACCCTGCCGTTGCCGGTATCAATCCGGCGAAGGTCTTGCTCGGCCATACCGCTGATTACGAGGCACTGACCGGCGCCATCGCCGAACAGGCCGGTAACAGCCCACGGTTCAGCTTCAGCGCGATGCGCCTGGACCTCGAACCCACCGAATTGCTGACCCAGGCGATTGCCGACAGCGATCTGTACATTTTCTTCTACGACTCTTCCACCCTGCCCAACCCGCGTCCCGATGGCCCGGAGTTTGTCCGCGCGCTGCAAGGCGTGATGGCGGAGAACTGGAAGAAGTCCTTGCTGTTCAAAGATTACGGCGATTACTTCTACGACACCTTCAGTGTCACCCCACAGCGAATTGCCGGGTTGAACAGCCATTTGATCCAGCGCATGTCCCACGCCACCACCCTGAGCTTCAAAGATGATCATGGGTCGTGGTTCGAAACACCGCTGAGCAGTATCAAGAAGTGGACCGACATCAACGGTATCGGCAACTTCGACCTGGCGCCCGGCGAGATCGCTACTCATAGCGAGGCCATTAATGGGCGGGTAAAGTTTATGGGGACTTTCCTCAGCACGATTCCGTTTGCCCGCAAGTACGGCGTATTGGCGTCACCACTGGAGTTGTGGATCGAAAACTCCACCATCAGCAAAATCGCCACCGACGTGCCGGGGCTGGAACATGACTTCAACAAGTACCTGGACGCCAATCCGTCCAATCGGCGAATCGAGGAGCTGGGGATCGGCACCAACGAAGGCGTGAAAGATTTGTATGCGCGCAATGCCGGGTTCGAGGAGCGCCATTGCGGCTTGCACCTTGGGCTGGGCGGTGGCGCCAAGGGTAGCCATCATTTGGACCTGATTTTCTCCAGTGGCGTGTTGGCGCTGGATGATGACCCGCTGTTTGATGGACGGTTTGTGTTTTAAACAACACCTACCCCTGTGGCGAGGGAGCTTGCTCCCGCTCGGCTGCGCAGCAGCCGCAAAACCTGCCGACGCGGTTTACCAGACATAACGAGGTGAATATTTCTGGGGCCGCTTCGCGACCCAGCGGGAGCAAGCTCCCTCGCCACAGATTTATCTGCTTTCTGAAAACCGGTTTGCCAGCCAAAAAAAAACGCCATCCAGAGGGATGGCGTTTTTCATGCAGCGCTTACCGATTACTCAGGCTTGCGACGACCAAAGCCCGGACGCTGGCCGGAACCGGCTGGCGCGCCGCGGCGTTTGCCCGATGGCGCGTCACGGTCGACCAGCACGATGCCTGGGCGTTTCTTCGGCGCTGGCTTGGCCGGGCGCTTGGTATCAGCCGGGCGGTCTGCCACGGGCGTACCACGACCGGCAGGCGCGCCGCGATCGCTACGACCACCGGACGGAGCACCACGGCCTTCACCGCGCTCAGTGCGACCGTTAGCCGGACGCGGCGTACGTGGACCGCGCTCGCCGTCCTGACGTGGTGCTGGCTTGCGGGCCGGACGTTCGCCTTCGATCTGTGGCTCGCGGGATTCGCGCGGGCTGGCAGCGGTCGCACCGGCGGCTGGACGCAAGGTACGCACGCGTTCGGTCTTGCCCACCGGACGGGACGATTTGCGCTGCATACGCTCAAGCTTGTCTTTGCTCTTGGCGTTCATTTGCGGCATCGCCACCGGGGTCAGGCCGACTTCAGCACTGAGAATGTCGACTTCGTACTGGCTCATTTCGCGCCAGCGGCCCATCGGCAGGTCGGAGTTGAGGAACACCGGACCGAAACGCACGCGCTTCAGGCGGCTGACCACCAGCCCTTGGGATTCCCACAGACGACGGACTTCGCGGTTACGACCTTCCATCACCACGCAGTGGTACCAGTGGTTGAAACCTTCGCCACCCGGAGCCTGTTTGATGTCGGTGAACTTGGCCGGGCCGTCTTCGAGCACCACGCCTGCCTTCAGGCGTTCAATCATCTCGTCGTCGACTTCGCCACGTACACGTACCGCGTATTCACGGTCCATTTCGTAGGATGGGTGCATCAGGCGGTTGGCCAATTCACCGTCGGTGGTGAACATCAGCAAACCGGTGGTGTTGATGTCCAGACGACCGATGTTGATCCAGCGACCTTCTTTCGGGCGCGGCATCTTGTCGAACACGGTCGGACGACCTTCCGGGTCGTTACGGGTGCAGATTTCACCGTCGGGTTTGTTGTACATGATCACGCGGCGTACCGACTCGGCGGCTTCTTCGCGCTTGATCACCCGGCCATCGATGGTGATGGCGTCATGCAGGTCGACGCGCTGGCCGAGGGTGGCGTCTTTGCCATTGACCTTGATGCGGCCATGGCTGATCCAGGCTTCTACGTCACGGCGCGAGCCGACGCCGATACGGGCGAGGACTTTTTGCAGTTTTTCGCCTGCAGGGCCGATTTCCTGGTCGTCTTTCTGGTCGTTGATACTCATCTGGGCACCTCCCGGTGTGGTCTGTTCAGGCTTTTGCCTGAAGCGATGTAAATCTGGGTACTTTTTGAAGAACTTGGGCGAAGCGATCGCCGAAGGGTCGCGAATCATACGCTCATGGAGACGTTCGCGCATCAGAGACTAGCTGATCAATGAAGACTTACTTGATTTTCCGCCGACCGGTGGCACCAATTTCGACTGCAGTCGTCGATGAATTTGCAGACTCATCAAATACTCCAGTCAACACAGCCCGCTCCCACAGGGATTCCTGTTGCCCGCAGGATTTGGGTCAATCTTCGAACTGACGGCGCTCAGCTTCGATCGCTTCGGCGATGGCCTTGGCTTCGGCTTCTTCGTCGGTCAGCTCGGGCTCGGGTTTCGACTGTTCGAGAGCGGCGACAGCGGCCAGGAGCTTTTCGCGAGCTTCGGCAACGCCAAGAATGTCATCTTCCTGTTCTGGTTCGACTTCGGCTTCAGCCTCAGCCTCAGCCTCAGCCTCAACCTGAGGTTCAACTTCGATTTCAGGCTCGGGTTCTGCCAATTCCCCTTCGCCCTCGGTCACCGCCCCATCCCGCAGCAAATCATCGAAATCGGTCTTGAGCCCCTCTTCCATGGTGTCCAGTTCCAGCAACAGTGTGTGGAAACTGGTTTCTTCCTTGGGTTCCTCCGGTTCAGCGCTGGCGTCGGCCAGTTCCTGCAAGCCTTGCGGAACCGGCGCGTCGTCGAAATCGAGGACAGGATCAGGTTCCAGCTCACGCAGTTCGGCGAGCGGCGGCAGGTCGTCGAGGTTTTTCAGGTTGAAGTGATCGAGAAACGCCTTGGTGGTGGCGAACATCGCGGGTTTGCCGGGTACGTCGCGGTAACCGACGATGCGGATCCACTCCCGTTCCAACAGGGTTTTCACGATGTGGCTGTTGACTGCCACGCCGCGCACGTCTTCGATCTCGCCCCGGGTGATCGGCTGGCGATAGGCGATCAGAGCCATGGTTTCGAGCATGGCGCGGGAATAGCGTTGCGGCCGCTCTTCCCACAAACGTCCTACCCATGGCGCGAACTTTTCGCGGATCTGCAGGCGATACCCGGAGGCGACTTCCTTCAACTCGAAAGCACGGCCATCGCAGGATTTGGCCAGAATCGTCAGCGCTTTCTTGAAAACAGGTGGCTCGGGCCGCTCGCCTTCTTCGAAGAGTTCGAACAGGCGTTCAAGCGATTGCGGTTTTCCCGAGGCCAACAGAAAGGCTTCAAGCAGTGGCGCCAGCTCGCGGGGTTCAGTCAGGTTCATGATTCAACTCGTTATTCGGCTCGGGCCCGGACATGGATCGCCGCGAACGGCTCATTCTGCACCAGCTCGACCAAGGATTCCTTGACCAGTTCGAGGATCGCCATAAAGGTCACCACCACCCCCAGGCGCCCTTCTTCAGCGGTGAACAGCTCGACAAACGGCACAAAACCGCCGCCCTTGAGCCGTTCCAGCACATCGCTCATGCGCTCGCGGGTGGACAGCGCTTCACGGCTGACCTGGTGACTTTCGAACATGTCGCCACGGCGCAGGACCTCGGCCATGGACATCAGCAACTCTCCCAGGCTCACACCCGGCAACAGTTTGCGCGCCCGGGCTTCCGGGGCATCGAGCTTGGGCACCACCACGTCGCGGCCGACGCGGCTCAGGCCATCGATGCCTTCGGCAGCAGCCTTGAAGCGTTCGTACTCCTGCAAGCGGCGAATCAGCTCGGCGCGAGGATCGTCCTCTTCGTCTTCAATCGTTTCGGCACGGGGCAACAGCATCCGCGACTTGATCTCGGCCAGCATCGCGGCCATCACCAGGTACTCGGCGGCCAGCTCCAGGCGCACCGACTGCATCAACTCGACATAGCCCATGTACTGACGGGTGATTTCCGCCACCGGGATGTCGAGGATGTTGATGTTCTGTTTGCGGATCAGGTACAGCAGCAAGTCGAGCGGGCCTTCGAAGGCCTCAAGGAATACCTCGAGCGCATCCGGCGGGATGTACAGGTCCAGCGGCATTTCCATGACCGCCTGGCCATAGACCATGGCGAAAGGCAGTTCTTGCTGGGCGCCGGCCTGGCTGTCGACGGGTTCTACTGCAGACATCTAGGCCTCGGCCATGAAAGGCGTAGGGTCGCCGCAACCGACGCGGATGACTTCCGGTTCGCCGTCGGCGAGGCTGATCACGGTGGATGCCTTGATCCCACCGAAACCGCCGTCGATGATCAGGTCGACCTGATGCTCGAGCAACTGACGCATTTCGTATGGATCGCTCAACGGATCGGTGTCGCCAGGCATGATCAGGGTCACGCTCATCAGCGGCTCGCCGAGTTCCTCCAGCAATGCCAAGGCAATCGGATGGCTTGGCACACGCAGGCCGATGGTGCGTTTTTTCGGGTGCAGCAACAGCCGCGGGACTTCGCGGGTGGCGTTGAGAATGAAGGTGTAAGGGCCAGGCAAGTGAGCCTTGAGCACACGGAAGGTGCCGGTATCGATCTTGGCAAACAGCCCCAACTGCGACAGGTCGCTGCAAATCAGCGCGAAGTTGTGCTTCTCATCCAGCTGACGCAGCCGGCGCACGCGCTCCACGGCGTTTTTATCGCCGATCTGGCAACCAATGGCGTAGGAAGAGTCTGTGGGATAAATCACCACCCCGCCGTTGCGGATGATCTCGACAGCCTGTTTGATCAGGCGCGGTTGCGGGTTTTCCGGATGAATCTGGAAAAATTGACTCACATTCTCTACCTGTTCAGACGGCGGCAATAATTGGGTCATGTTTGAATCGACACCACAGTGGTGGCAGATCCTCCGGGAGCGGGCGGTACTCACCGATCTCGGACCAGCCTCCAGGGCCATGAAAATCACTGCCGGCGCTGACCAGCAGACCAAACTCGCGGGCTAGAATCGCCAGGCTGCCCACCTGTTCGGCGGGTTGATGGCCATTGACCACTTCTATCGCGTGGCCCCCTGCTTGAATATAGTCGGCAATCAGGCGACGACGCTTGCTACGAGTGAAATCGTAGTGCCAGGGATGCGCCAGGCTGACCCAGGCACCCGCGGCGCGCAGGGTTTCGACGGTGTCCTCCAGGGTCGGCCAGTGTTGTTTGACGTCGCCCAGTTTGCCGGCGCCCAGCCATTTGCGGAACGCTTCGGCGCGATCCTTGACGAAACCTTCGCGCACCATCCAGTCGGCAAAATGCGGGCGGGCCGGCGCATTACCGCTGTCGCCCAGCTCCTGTTGAATGGCCCGGGCGCCGTCAAGCGCCCCCGGCATGCCTTTCAACGCCAACTTGCGGCTTATTTCTTCGGACCGTAGCCAGCGGCCATCGTGCAATTTTGCGATGGCCTCGACCAACGGCGCCGCATTGACGTCGAAACCGTAGCCCAAAACGTGAATGGTCGCCCCGCCCCAGGTGCAGGACAATTCGACGCCATTAACCAGTTGCATCCCCAGCGCCGTCGCGGCGCTACGGGCCTCTTCAAGGCCTTCAAGGGTGTCGTGATCGGTCAAGGCCAGGACTCGCACGCCTTTCTCGAACGCACGCGCAACCAGTACCGCAGGCGCCAGGGCGCCATCGGAAGCCGTGCTATGGCAGTGCAAATCAACATTCACAGGACTGTGTAACCTCAAATCAGCTGACGCTATCGCGCGTCAATATGTTTGTTATTATGCCGCCACATCCTGCTTCTGGCTGCCACTGTGAAACAATTCATCGACTTCATCCCGCTTCTGCTGTTTTTCATCGTCTTCAAGATCGATCCACGGATCGTCGACATCGGCGGTTATCAACTGTCTGTCGGTGGTATTTACAGCGCCACCGCAGTGCTGATCATCAGCTCCCTGGTGGTTTACGGCACGCTGTTCATCAAGCAGCGCAAGCTGGAGAAGAGCCAGTGGCTGACCCTCATCGCCTGCCTGGTCTTCGGTAGCCTGACCCTGGCGTTCCACAGCGAGACCTTCCTGAAATGGAAAGCCCCGGTGGTCAACTGGCTGTTCGCCCTCGGATTCATCGGCAGCCACTTCATCGGTGATCAACTGTTGATCAAACGCATCATGGGCCACGCACTGACTCTGCCGGAGCCGGTCTGGACCCGTCTGAACATCGCCTGGATCGGCTTTTTCCTGTTTTGCGGCGCCGCCAACCTGTTCGTTGCGTTCACGTTCCAGAGCTACTGGGTCGACTTCAAAGTCTTCGGCAGCCTGGGCATGACGTTGCTGTTCCTGGTCGCCCAGGGCATTTACCTGTCCCGCCACCTGCACGATGCCGACACCACAACGCCAAAAACCGAGGACTGACATGCTTTACGCAATCATTGCCACAGACGTCGCCAACTCCCTGGAAGCCCGCCTGGCCGCACGGCCTGCGCACCTTGAGCGCCTGCAAGTGCTTAAAGGCGAAGGTCGTATCGTACTGGCCGGCCCGCACCCGGCGGTCGACAGCAATGATCCGGGCGCTGCGGGTTTCACCGGCAGCCTGATCGTCGCCGAATTCGATTCGCTGAGCGCCGCACAGGCCTGGGCCGACGCCGATCCGTACATTGCCGCAGGCGTCTACGCCAACGTTTCGGTCAAGCCGTTCAAGCAAGTCCTGCCGTAAAGCCCTCCCGCGCGATGAGCCTTGTCGGCTCATCGCGCGTTCAATCGCTCATTATTCTTGTTTACCGGCCGACAACCTGCCCAATACTCGTATTGGAATCAGGAGTTGCGATGCGCAAAGGTCCGTTGTGTCTGATGTTGGTGACGTTGTCGATCATGGCGCCCGCCCATGGTGAAGAAAGCGCCAATGGCGGTAGTTCGACGCCGCTGTCCTTGAGCGCCGGCAGCCAGATCACCGAGTTGCAGCAGCGCTTGAAGGCAAGCGAACAGCAACGAGAAGAATTGAGCAAACAACTGCAAAATGCCGATAGCGAACGCGAAAGCGCCCAGCTGAGCCGGTTGCGCCAAGAGAATCAGCGCCTGAAGCTGCAACTCAAGGAAGCCCAAGCCAGCAGCCCGCTGCCACGCCTGCTGACAGATCAGCAGCAATGGTTCGTTATCGGTGCCGCAGTAGCGCTATCGGCCCTGCTCTGCGGTATCTTCGCCAGTGGTGCAACCAGAAAACGTCGGCAATGGCTAAATTGAGTGAGTCATGAGCGAGCTGTTATTAATTGATGATGACCAGGAGCTGTGTGAGCTCCTGAGTAGTTGGCTGAGCCAGGAAGGCTTTCAGGTCCGTGCCTGCCACGACGGCCAGAGTGCTCGTCGCGCACTGGCTGAAACGTCCCCCGCGGCCGTGGTGCTGGACGTGATGCTGCCGGATGGCAGCGGCCTGGAACTGCTCAAACAACTGCGCAGTGACCATCCGGATTTGCCGGTGCTGATGCTTTCGGCTCGTGGCGAACCGCTGGACCGCATTCTCGGCCTGGAACTCGGTGCCGATGATTACCTGGCCAAACCGTGCGACCCACGGGAACTGACAGCCCGCCTGCGCGCGGTGTTGCGCCGCAGTCATCCGACGGCAGTCTCCAGCCAGCTCGAACTGGGCGACTTGTGCTTCAGCCCGGTGCGTGGCGTGGTCAGCATCGATGAACAGGAATTCACCCTCACCGTCTCCGAAAGCCGTCTGCTCGAAGCCCTGCTCAAGCAGCCCGGTGAACCGCTGGATAAACAGGAACTGGCGCAAATCGCCCTCGGTCGCAAACTGACCCTGTACGACCGCAGCCTGGATATGCACGTGAGCAACCTGCGCAAAAAAATCGGCCCGCACCCCGACGGCCGCCCACGCATCGTTGCCCTGCGCAGTCGCGGTTACTACTACAGCCTATGAAACTGACGCGATCCTTTGTAGCAGCTGTCGAGCCCCAGCGAGGCTGCGTTCGGCTGCGGAGCAGTCGTAAATCCTGTCGGCGCAGTTCAACTGGAACACCGAGTGAATGATTTTCACGACGGCTTCGCCGCCGAACGCAGCCTCGCAGGCTCGACAGCTGCTACGAGGCTTGTGTTTGTCAGCAAGGTAGAGAATCGTCTTTACCCAAGCTTTACGCTCCGCTGACCGCCGCTGACCTTGATCTCCGTAATCTGTACTCATCCGGAACGTACCGGGAATGAGACAAGGAGATACACCATGCGCAAGACTCTTATCGCTCTGATGTTTGCTGCCGCCCTGCCGACCGTTGCCATGGCCATGCCTGAAGGCGCAGGTCCGATGGGTGACCACATGGACGGCTCACGCCACGGCGGTCAGATGCACGGCATGCACGGTAAAGGCCCTTACAGCCAGCTGGACCTGAGCCGCGAACAGCGCGAGCAAATCCGCAAGATCATGGGCGAGCAGATGCATGAGCGTCAGCAATTGGTCGACAAGTACCTGGAAAAACTCTCGCCAGCCGATCAGAAAGCCCTGAAAGACGAGATGGCGGCCAAGCACAAGAAAGCCGAAACCGACGTTCGCGCACTGCTGAAACCGGATCAACAGAAGCAATTCGACGAGATCCAGAAGAAAAAGGCTGAGCGTCGCGCCGAATGGGCCGAGTTCAAGGCCTGGAAAGCGCAGCAAGCGCAAAAAGCGCAATAATGCGCTAACCCTGGACCCAACGGCTAAACCCCGTTGGGTCTGTTGCCACTCGATTTAATGTGGGAGCGGGCTTGCTCGCGAAGACGGCGTGTCAGACGGTATCAGTGCTGTCTGGCACACAGCCTTCGCGAGCAAGCCCGTTCCCACATGGATTGCGTTTGTTTGAGGATTTTCTGTGCGCTCATTGTTCTGGCGTATCCTGGCCAGCTTCTGGCTGGCCATCGCTCTGGTTGCAGGGCTCTCCATTCTGCTCGGGCACATGCTCAACCAGGACGCGTGGATTCTCAGTCGCCACCCGGGCCTTAACAACCTGCCCGAACAGTGGACGCAAACCTACGAAAGCCAGGGAGAAGAAGCCGCCCAGGACATTCTGGAGCAGCGCAAGCGCCAGTATCACATCGACGTTCAGGTGCTCAACGAAACCGGTGACCCGGTGGTACGCGGCACCTTCCCGCGGCGGGCGGCGGCCTTCGAAGCCCGACAGAACAATGACGATCGGCGCCTGCCGTGGCGGCGTCTGACCGATGAATACACCAGCGCCAAGACTGGCGACACCTACCTGCTGATCTACCGCATTCCGCACCCGGAACTGGACGCCTGGCACCGTGAAAGCCTGCTCTGGCCGTTGAGTGCACTGGGTATCGCGTTGGTGGTGCTGACCCTGTTCAGCCTGTTGGTGACCTTTTCCATCACCCGACCGCTGAGCCGTTTACGAAGCGCCGTGCATGACTTGGGGCAGACGACGTATCAACAGAACAGCCTGGCTCAACTGGCCAACCGCCGCGATGAGTTCGGCGTGCTGGCCAACGACTTCAACCGCATGGGCGCACGCCTGCAAAGCCTGATCGGCAGCCAGCGACAATTACTGCGGGACGTGTCTCACGAATTACGCTCACCCTTGGCCCGACTGCGCATTGCGTTAGCACTGGCCGAGCGGGCCAATCCTGAGGAGCGGGAAAAACTCTGGCCACGCCTGACCCGTGAATGCGATCGACTGGAAGCGCTGATCAGCGAAATTCTGGTACTGGCACGCGTCGACGCCGATAACGCCAGTGCTGAAGAAGTGGATCTCAACGCGCTGCTCAATACCCTGCAAAAAGATGCTCAGCTGGGCTCGCCCGAGCAGAACGTGCGCCTTGAGGCCGAGCCGCAACTGAACCTCAAAGGCTGGCCGACCATGATCGAGCGCGCCGTGGACAACCTGCTGCGTAATGCCCAGCGCTTTAACCCGGTCGGTCAACCGATCGAAATGCAGGCGTTGCGTCAGGGCGACAGGATTGTGGTCAGCGTGCGCGACCATGGCCCCGGCGTAGAGGCCGAGCATTTGAATCAGTTGGCTGAACCGTTCTATCGAGCACCGGGGCAAACAGCGGCCGGGCATGGCCTGGGGCTGGCCATTGCGCGCCGTGCGGCGGAACGGCATGGCGGCAGTCTGGTGCTGGCCAATCATCCGCAGGGCGGGTTTATTGCCAGCCTGGAATTGCCGTTGGTGCCGGGGGCGGTGGTGCAGCCGTAAATTCGGTGGTGATGCAAAAGATCGCAGCCTCGTTTCACTCGACAGCTCCTACAGGGATATGCGTACATCTGTAGGAGCTGTCGAGTGAAACGAGGCTGCGATCTTTTGATATTCAGGCCTTACCGGGCCAGGCGCTAACGAACTCGGTCAAATCAACCTTCTCCGCCACACGCGGTTCTTTCTGCGGCGTGCCAAGGTAAAGAAACGCAATCACCTCTTCCCCTTCCGCCAGCCCCAAACCTTTAGCCACATGCGCCGAATAAGCCAGCTCACCGGTGCGCCACACCGCGCCAATGCCTTGCGCATAGGCCGCCAGCAAAATCCCGTGAGCTGCACAACCGGCCGCCAATAGTTGCTCGGACTTGGGATACTTGTCGTGCTCCTGCAAACGCGCAATCACCACAACCACCAGCGGCGCACGCAACGGACCGTTGCGCGCCTTGTCCAGCAAGGCCTCGGACACATCACTGTCTTGCAGCTTCGCGGCTTCGGCCAGCAACTCGCCCATTTGCTCGCGCGCCGCGCCTTCGACTGTCAGGAAGCGCCAAGGCTGCAAGTGGCCATGGTCTGGCGCGCGCATCGCGGCGGCAAACAACACTTCCCGTTGCTCGGCAGTGGGCGCCGGATCGAGCAGTCGTGGGACGGAAACACGGTTGAGCAAAGCGTCGAGAGCCTGCATCGGCCACCTCCTGTAGAAAATGTTTGGCTATTCTAGCGAGAACCCGCCCGGGCTGCCGGTTTACATGCCCTGCCTCGCAGGTAGAATGGCGCCCTTCTTACTATCAACCCGAGCGGACTTCATGGCGTTGCCGACCTTACGGATCATTGGTTTCATCATCGGCATCTTCCTGATCACGCTGGCCATCGCCATGGTCGTGCCCATGGCCACCCTGGTGATCTTCGAACGCACCAGCGACCTGCCGTCGTTCCTCTGGGCGAGCATGATCACCTTCGTCGCCGGCCTGGCCCTGGTGATACCGGGGCGCCCCGAGCACATCCATCTGCGCCCGCGAGACATGTACCTGCTGACCGTCAGCAGCTGGCTGGTGGTGTGCATCTTCGCCGCCCTGCCGTTCCTGCTGACACAGCACATCAGCTACACCGACTCGTTCTTCGAAAGCATGTCCGGCATCACCGCCACCGGTGCAACGGTGCTCAATGGCCTGGACAACATGTCTCCCGGCATCCTGATGTGGCGTTCATTGCTGCACTGGATCGGTGGCATCGGCTTTATCGGCATGGCGGTAGCGATTCTGCCACTGCTGCGCATCGGTGGCATGCGGCTGTTTCAGACCGAGTCGTCGGACCGTTCCGAAAAGGTCATGCCCCGTTCGCACATGGTGGCGCGTTTGATCGTTGCGGCCTACGTCGGCATCACCATTCTCGGCAGCCTGGCGTTCTGGTGGGCTGGAATGAGCCCGTTTGATGCCATCAATCACGCGATGTCGGCGATTTCCACCGGCGGTTTCTCCACCTCCGACCAGTCCCTCGCCAAGTGGCCGGAACCTGCGGTGCATTGGGTCGCCGTCGTCATCATGATTCTCGGTGCCCTACCGTTCACCCTGTACGTAGCGACCCTGCGCGGTAACCGTCGGGCCTTGATCAAGGATGAACAGGTTCAAGGCCTGCTTGGCATGTTGCTGGTGACCTGGCTGGTGCTCGGCACCTGGTACTGGTGGACTACTCAGCTGCATTGGCTGGAAGCCTTGCGGCATGTGGCGCTGAACGTGACGTCGGTAGTGACCACCACCGGTTTTGCACTGGGGGACTACAGCCTCTGGGGCAACTTCTCACTGATGCTGTTCTTTTATCTGGGGTTTGTTGGCGGCTGCTCGGGTTCGACCGCCGGCGGGATCAAGATTTTCCGTTTTCAGGTTGCCTACATTCTGCTCAAGGCCAACCTTAACCAGTTGATTCACCCGCGTGCGGTGATCAAGCAGAAGTACAACGGCCACCGTCTCGACGAAGAGATCGTGCGCTCGATCCTGACCTTTTCGTTTTTCTTCGCCATCACCATTTGCGTCATCGCGCTGCTGCTGTCGCTACTGGGCGTGGACTGGATGACCGCGCTTACCGGCGCGGCCGCCACGGTGTCTGGCGTAGGCCCGGGGCTTGGCGAAACGATTGGCCCGGCGGGTAACTTCGCCAGCCTGCCGGATGCCGCGAAATGGATTCTCTCGTTCGGCATGCTGCTGGGCCGGCTGGAGATCATTACGGTGTTTGTTCTGTGTATCCCGGCGTTCTGGCGTCACTGATCGGCAGGGACGTTTCCATCAGCCGCGTCCGGTATTCGCCGGGAGTGGAATCGAACCAGCGGCGGAAGGCGCGGAAGAAGTTGCTCGGATCGGCAAACCCCAGCAGGTAGGCAATTTCCAGCAGGGTCATGTTCGGTTGCGCCAGGTATTGCTCGGCCAGTTCACGTCGGGTGTCATCCAGCAACGTCTGAAAACTCGTGCCCTCTTCCTGCAAGCGACGCTGCAAGGTGCGTTGCGACAAGTGCAGCGTCTGGGCCACCGCATCGCGCTTGGGTTCGCCCTGGGGCAGCAGACGGCATAACACCTGCCGTGCCTTGTGGGTCACGCGGCTCTCGGAAAACCGCGCCAGATACTCGCCGGCAAACCGGTCGTGCAACCGCGCCATGGCCTCGTTGGCGGTGGGCAGCGGTGCCTCCATGTCGACGCGCTCGAAGATCAAGGCGTCGTAGGGCGCGTTGAACATCAACGGGGCATGGAAGGCTTGTTTATAGGGTTCAAGATCAACGGGGTCATCGCCTTGCAGCAAGACCTTGCGCGGCTGGAGCGTGCGGCCGGTCAGCCAGCCGCAGAGTGCCAGGGCGCAGGCCAATGATGCTTCGGCACTCTGCCGGGTCGGCGGCAGGTGATCGCCATGGACCGTCAGAATCAGCGCATAACCCTCATCCAGCAATCGGAAACTCAAGTCGGCACTTTCGGCGATGATTCGCTGATAACGCACCAGACGTTGAAAGCCTTCAGCCAGGGACTGGCTGGACATCAAGGCATAACCGGCGACATGAAAGGACGCCGGTCGCACCACCTTGCCCATATTCAGGCCGATCGCCGGGTTACCGGACTGCTCGACCGCGCGCTGCCAGAGCCGCGTCATGGAATCTTGGGGGAAGCGCGCATCCGGATCATCCAGTGCCGCATAGTCGAGCCCTAGCTGCTTGAACAGAACCCGGCAATCCAGGCCGTCCATTTCCAGTGCTTTGACAATCCCCATCGCCCAGCTTGCAGAAGTCGTTCGTTCGCTCATGGCGTTTACTACGTGATGGCCGCATGCCACGACCCAAGACCCAAGGATAGTAAAGTGGCGCCTATTGTCACTGGCTGATACCAATGATCACTCTAGACTTAAATAAGCTACCCGCAGAACAACTTGTCGCGTGAACAGCCACCACAGAGATCGCAGTCGTGGAAAACATCAAACGCTTCAACAATTTCGCTGAGTTTTACCCGTATTACCTCAGCGAACATCGCAACAGCACCTGTCGACGATTGCACTTTGTCGGCACCTCTCTGGTTATTTTCATTCTGGCGCTGACCATCGGCAACGGCGCGTGGTGGATGTTGCTGGCCCTGCCGCTGGCCGGTTACAGCTTCGCCTGGGTCGGGCATTTCTTCTTCGAGAAGAATCGTCCTGCCACCTTTCAGCATCCTCTTTACAGCCTGCTCGGCGACTTCGTCATGTACCGCGACATGATTCTGGGTCGCGTGGCGTTCTAGGCTCCATTGGCCACAAAAGCGTTTTGAGCAGCCAATGCAGCCTTGGATCCAAGTCCTACACTCAATACATCCCTTTCGATCAGAACAAGAGGATAGCCGATGAATGTCCATGCCCGTTTTACCCATATGCAGGACGGGACGCAGGAAGACTGGGCGATCATCGCCGCAGATTTCAGCGCCTATGCCCGGCAATTGCCCAAACGGATCGTGGCGCACCTGAAGTTACTGGAGGGGGATTTTGGCGGTTTCCCGGTGGATCGCCTGACCCACTCCCTGCAAACCGCCAGCCGCGCCTGGCGCGATGGTCGCGACGAAGAATACGTGGTCTGCGCCCTGCTCCATGACATCGGCGACACACTGGGCTCCTACAATCACCCGGACATCGCGGCGGCGATCCTCAAGCCGTTCGTCAGCGCCGAGAACCTGTGGATGGTGGAGAAGCACGGGATTTTCCAAGGGTATTACTTCTTTCATCACCTGGGCATGGACCGGCATTTGCGCGAGCAATTCAGCAGTCATCCGCAGTATCAGGCGACCATCGAATTTTGCGCCCGGTACGATGCGGCGGCGTTTGATCCGGCGTACGACACGCTGCCGTTGAGCTTCTTCGAACCGATGGTGGAACAGCTGTTTGCGCAGCCGAAGAACTCGATTTACAAGGCGGCGATGGAAGAGCACGCGCCGGCCTGACAGGTCTCAGGGGACCGCTTCGCGATCCATCGAGGGCAAGCCCGCTCCCACAGGTTTTTGCAGTGTTCAAAAAGTTGTGCACCACCACAATCCTGCGGGAGCGGGCTTGCCCGCGATAGGGTCGGCCAATACACCTGTGTTTTAAGCCGACTCCGCGACCTTAACCGCCTTCAACTCGGCCTCCCGCGCTTGGGCATCGGCCAACCGATACAACTCGATCGACCCATCCCAATGCTCGATCAGCGCCGTGCACGACTCCACCCAATCCCCGCAATTGAGGTAATCCACCTCGCCGACCTTGCGAATCTCGGCATGGTGAATGTGCCCGCACACCACCCCGTGCAACTCGCGCTTGACGCATTCGTGGGCGATGGCTTCTTCAAAATCGCTGATGAAACTGACGGCGGTCTTGACCTTGTGTTTGAGGTACGCCGACAGCGACCAGTAGCCGTAGCCATAACGGGCACGCCAATGGTTGAGCCAGCGGTTGAGCGTCAGGGTGAATTCGTAGGCCGAATCGCCAAGAAACGCCAGCCAGCGGTGGTAGCGGGTAATCACGTCGAACTGGTCGCCATGAATCACCAGCAGATGACGGCCATCGGCGGTCACGTGCACCGCTTCGTCCACCAACTGGATATTGCCCAAAATCAGCTTCGAATAACGGCGCAGGAATTCGTCATGGTTGCCGGTGACGTAGATCACTTCCGTGCCGCGCTTGCTCATGGTCAGCAGGCGACGGATTACATTGGTATGCGCCTGGGGCCAATACATGCCACTGCGCAGTTTCCAGCCGTCGATGATGTCGCCGACCAGGTAAACCTTGTCCGCATGGTAGCCCTTGAGAAATTGCGACAGGTGTTCGGCCTGGCAGTCCCGGGTGCCCAAATGCACATCGGAAATCCACAAGGTCCGCACACGTTGCTTACGGCTGGGTTTGGCGAGCTCGGCGCTGGTCATGGGCAACCCTCAGGACAAGTTTTGGCAAGCTTGCGCCGGTCGGGTGAATTGCCCATGACAGTGGCAAGTCAGTCTTGTGACAACGCGAGTCGGCCCGTACCCGGTGTAGACTGGCGACCTGCACAGGAGACCTGCGATGAGACCGATCCTCACGCTACGCCAGTACACCCACGACCTGATCGTCCACAGCCACGACCACGCGCAACTGGTGTTCGGGCTGTCGGGCGCGCTGGATTTCGAGGTCGACGGTCGTGGCAGTCAGGTGGTGCAACAGAGTTTCGTAGTCGTGCCGTCCGGTTTTCATCATGCCTGCGGCAGCGCCAACGGCAGTCGTTGCCTGGTGCTGGATGTGCCGAGCGACCAATGGGTTTCGCAGTCCCTTGGCGATCACGCCGAGGCCAGCCGCCGCATGCTCGACAACGCTGGGCGCCTGCCCCTGGACGCCGGGCAAAGCCAATTGGTCAGTTGGCTGGCGGGGAGTCAGGTCAGTGATCCGCTGATTGCGCAGCAAGGTGCAGTGCTGTTGCTGGCCAGTTTGAACAACGCCAAACCCGACAGTGTGGGCGGTCGGCGTCTGCCTTATGCGGCGCTGAATGCACACATCGATCAATACGCGGCCTATCCACTGCAAGTCGCCGATCTGGCGCGCATTGCCGGGCTGTCCAGTGCGCGATTGCACGCACGGTTCGTGGTGGAATGCGGGCAGACGCCGATGGACTACATTCGCAGTCGTCGGCTGCACATTGCCGTAAGCCTGTTGCGCGATTCGGCGTTGCCCATTGGCGAAATCGCCTGTCGGGTCGGTTACAGCTCGCAGAGTGCGTTCGCCGCGGCCGTGTTGCGCGAGTTCGGTGCCTCACCCGGTAAATTGCGCCGAGAGGCTGGCGACAAATGACGCGAGTCTGGCGACAGACATAATCGGCTCAGCACGATTCAATGTAGGAGCTGGCAAAGGCTGCGATCTTTTGACCTTGATCTCCAAAAGCAAGATCAAAAGATCGCAGCCTTCGGCAGCTCCTACAGAGGCCGACGGTGTTGTCGGCCGGATTCGATACGTTTATCAAGGATTGCAATGACTCCCCGTACCGCCCTTGGCGCTCTGCATATCGGTGCACTGATGTTCGGCCTGACTGGCGTATTCGGCAAACTCGCCGCTGCCTCGCCGGCCATCATCGTGTTCGGCCGTGCTGCATTTGCCGTCCTCGCCCTGACGTTTTTCGCACGGTTCGCCAGCAATACCCGTTGGCAGAAACTCGACGCCGCAGACCTGCGTCGCCTGCTGCTCAGCGGCTTGCTGCTGACCGGGCACTGGGTGAGTTTCTTCATCGCGGTGAAGGTGGCCGGAGTGGCGATCGCGACCCTGGGTTTTGCCAGTTTCCCGGCGTTTACCGTGATCCTCGAAGGACTGATCTTCCGCGAGCGCATCCGCGCCAATGAAATCCTGCTGGTGGTGCTGGTCAGTATTGGACTGGTACTGGTCACGCCGGATTTCGATCTGGCCAGCGGCGCCACCACTGGCCTGTTGTGGGCGGTGGCTTCCGGCTTGCTGTTCACCCTGCTGTCTCTGACCAACCGCGCCAGCTCCGGACGAATTCCGCCGGTGCAGGCTGCTCTGTGTCAGAACGTGGTGGTTGCGATCTGCCTGCTGCCGGTGGCGGCGCCGCAGTTGAGCGAAGTGCGCGCCATCGACTGGTTGTGGATCGGACTGCTCGGGGTGTTCTGCACCGGCGTCGCCCACAGCCTGTTCGTCGCCAGCCTGGCGGTGATCAAAGCCCGGACTGCGTCAGTGGTGTTTGCGCTGGAGCCGGTTTACGGCATCACCCTGGCCTGGCTGCTGTTCGATGAAAACCCGACCCTGCGCATGCTGATCGGCGGCGCACTGATCATCGTGGCTATCGTGGTCTCGAGCCGGTTGTCCGGCAGTTCAAGCAAGAACGCCGTGGCGGCGCAAGCCCCGTCTCACTGAGTGCGGTCGTTGTGGCCCAGGTCGCGGTCCGGATCGATCTGATCGCGGACCCGCTGCTTGAGCACCTTGGCCTCGGGAAAACCACCGTCGGCCTTGCGCTCCCAAAGCTGCATATCGTCACAGAAAATGTGAAAAACCCCGCCGGTGCCGGGCACCAGAGACACTTTGCCCAGGTCATCGCCGAAGGTGCTAAGCAGTTCCTGGGCTAGCCAGGCGGCGCGCAACAGCCATTGGCATTGCGTGCAATAGGTGATGACGATTTCCGGTTTACGTGCGGTCATGGTTGGCAAAGTTCCTGAGCCTGAGGGGCAATAGCGGTAAAGTGCGCCTCAGCGTCGGTGTTAATGATGCGGACGAACAGGCGGTTTCACAGGAGCGAGGCCTGGTGTTATCGAATACCGGCCAACAGCGTCCGGGCCGTCTCTTTGAGCGGTTCGTCGCCTTCCTTGAGTAACTCGTTGAGCAACTCGATGGCGCTGTCCAGATCGCCATCGTCAATGCAGGTCTGGGCCTGTTCGAGTTTGCCCGCGCTGCTCGGCCCGGCCGGTTCAAGATCCATCAATTCGGCATTCAGCGGCTCAAGCTCCAGCGGTTGGGCAGGATCGCTGAACTCGTTGAGAAAGGCCTCGTCCAGAGACTGAGCGTCAGGTTCGGCGATCCACTCAAGCTCGGGCTCGTCCAGCGTCGGCTCCTCGGGCATTTCGAAGACATCGGGCAACACATGCAGATTCGAAGTGAATCCGGAGTCGTCTACCTGCTCCGGCTCATTCGACGGTTTAGCGCTGGATGATGAGTTTTCGAAGGGGCTGATCAGGTCCCAATTCGAATCCATCGACAGGTCATCGAGGTTCAACTGGAACTCATCGCTCGGTGCCGCTTCAGGGATTGCAGGCGTGGGCGGCGCCACTGCCACGGCAGCGACCACCGGTGCGGCGCTGATCAGTTTCGGATGGCGGGCGCGGATGTCCTGAAGTTGCTGTGCATCGAACCCGGCGTCTCGCAGGCTACTTTCTTGCGCATCATAAGCTTGGACGTCGCCCTGTTTACCGAGGACTTCCAACAACTGCACAGCCAGATCGGTGCGCTGAGGTTCCCTGACCAATGCATCTCGCAACAAACCGGCCGCCTCGGACAAACGGCCATACGCCAGATAGATACCCACCCCTTCCAGCACGTCGCCTGCGGGAATCTCTTCGGCCGCTCCGGCTAGCGGTTGCGGCCGGGGCGCCGGACTGGCCGGTTCTGTTGCGCGGCTGAGCACCGGTTCATGACGCGACGGCAGCACGGGTAACGGCTCGGACTGGACCTGATCCTGAACCTGCTGTCGTTGACGGCGAATGAATACTGCGAGCAACACCAACGCCACCAGTGCCAGCAACCCGAGGATCAGCAGCCACGGAGTCGGTTCAGACTCCTCTACTACAACGGGCACCGGTGCCGTCACCTGGGGAGCAACCGGCTCTACCGATGCCTGTTTGACTTCCGCCAATTGGGTTTGCAGCTCGATCACCTGCTTTTTCTGGCCGGCGATCTGCTCGTCCTGAGCCTGAAGTTTCGCATTGAGTTCATCGATGGTCTTTTGCAACTGTTGGTTCTGCAGCACGCTCGCGGCCAGTTGTTCGGCAACAGCATCATTCGCGGTCGCAGCAGCTGGTTTATCGACATCAGGCTTGGGCGTCGCCGCCTTCGCAGCAGGTGGCGGTGCAACAGCCGGTTCGACGGACGGGAACGCGGAAGACTGAGGGCGCGGCGCAGGGTCGTCGTTCACGGGAACAATTCCAGGCGAACCCGGCGGATCGATCAGCACTGTGTACTCGTGCAGCAAACGCCCGTTGGGCTGATTGAGCTGCACCAGAAAATTCAGGAAGGGTTCCTTGACCGGTTTGCTGGAAGTCACCCGGATCAGGCTGCGGTTGCCCCGCAGGATCGGTGTGAACTTCAGGTCGTTGAGGAAGAACACCCGTTCGACGCCGGCGCGGCTGAACTCATCCGCCGTCGCCAGGCTGACCGATAGCTCGCCCTCTTCCAGACCACCGGCGTCCACCAGGGCAATGTCGGCATTGAACGGCTGATTCAACGCCGAATGCTGGGTGATCTCGCCCAACCCCAGCGCAGGGGCCAATGCCGAGTAAGTGACGGCACCACCGACCAGCAGCAGCCTGGTGCAACACCGCAAAATAACGTGCCAACTCTCGAGCATGAGCATCCCTTAGATAACCAGAACCAACCTGTACGTATTCGCACATCCGGTACGAACACGATATTGCCTAGTAGTTCTTTATAGTCTGCCCAACGGGGTATCTCAAAAGTCCGGCGCGTGGTTGTGCCTCAAGATTTTTCCAGGTTGGCCAGGATGTGCCCGTGGACTCGCATGCAGACCTTCAAATCCGCCTCATCGACGCCTTCGAACAGTTCGTGGCGCAACTGAGTGGCAATGGTTTCAATTTGTTCGATCAAGGGCCGGGCCGGGGCACAGAGGACGATTTTTTTCGCCCGGCGGTCTTCCAGCACGGATTGGCGCTGCACCAGACCCTGACTTTCCAGGCTGTCGAGCAATCGAGCCAGGGTGGGCCCTTCGACGCCGACGCTTTGCGCCAGTTCGCGTTGGGTGGGGGCATTCTCGAAACGCGCCAGGTGAAGCAGCACCAGCCAGCGCGCCTGGGACAGACCCAGGCCAGCCAATCGGCGGTCCAGTTCGGCACGCCACCCACGAGACATCTGGGCCAGTTGCATGCCAAAGCGGTGTTGATCGGTTAACGGCATAAAACACTCATGGTTAGACTGAAAATAGAGAAAAACTAATTATTAGTCAGCTAAGCATGACCTTTGGCTATAGGCAAGGCTTGCTCTGTACTGAATCGTTACATCTGTGCCGCAGGTCATTCAGACTTCGAATTCCGACTGCAGGGCGGCACGAACGCAATACAAAACACCTTCCGGAACTCTCCCCGCGAACAGCGCGGCAATCTCCGACACGGGCGGCAGTTCACCTTCGCCGTCGAGGAAGGCGTCCTGAACTTCGCCCATCAACTCTTCGGGCAAGTCCAGCGCCTGTTCCAGCGACAACTGCTGCTTGCCGATCGCCTCGGCGAGCATCGCGTAGACGTTCTTTTCCGAGCATTGCAGCTGACCGGCGATCTGCAACGGTGTCATGCCGGCCCGAGCCAGTGTGATCAGCTCGTGGCGCACATCGGCCACCACTTTCGGCGCCTCGACCTGACCGCCGAGCACTTCGAGGAAGGCCTCGCCGTAACGCTCCAGTTTGCGCGCACCAACGCCGCTGACCGTGGCCATTTCTGCCAGCGAGGTCGGCTGGCTGCGGAGCATTTCCAGCAGCGTCGAGTCGGGGAAGATGACGTACGGCGGCACGCCATGCTCTTCGGCCAGTTTGCGACGCAAGGCACGCAAGGCTTCCCACTGTTCGCGTTCTTCGCCGCGAACCAGTTGGCTGGCCTGGCTCTTGCTGCTTTTGGCGGTGGTTTGCGGCTTGAGGTCGCGGCGCAGTTCCAGGGTCACTTCGCCCTTGAGCAGCGGCCGGCAGGTATCGCTCAGGCGCAGGCCGCCGTAGCCTTCGAGGTCGATGTCCGCCAGACCACGGGCAACCAGCTGTCGGAACAAGGAGCGCCATTCGCTCTCCCCCATCGCTTTGCCTACACCGAATACCGACAAATGCTGATGACCGAAGCTGCGGACCTTTTCGTTGTCCTTGCCCAGCAGCACGTCGACCAGATGACCGACGCCATAACGCTGTCCGGTGCGGTAGATCGCCGACAGCGCCTGACGGGCCGGCTCGGTGGCGTCCCAGGTCTGCACGCCGTCGACGCAGTTGTCGCATTGGCCGCAGGGCTCGGGCATGTCTTCGTCGAAGTACGCGAGCAGGGTCTGGCGGCGGCAGCGGGTTTCTTCGCAGAGCGAGAGCATGGCGTCGAGCTTGTGCTGCTCCAGACGCTTGTGGCGCTCGTCGCCTTCGGAGTTTTGCAGCATCTGCTTGAGCATCACCACGTCTTGCAGGCCGTACGCCATCCAGGCATCCGCCGGCAGGCCATCACGCCCGCCGCGACCGGTTTCCTGGTAGTAGGCCTCAAGGGACTTCGGCAAATCGAGGTGCGCGACAAAACGTACGTTAGGCTTGTCGATGCCCATGCCAAACGCCACGGTGGCGACCATGATCAGGCCTTCCTCGTTGAGGAAGCGCTTCTGGTGATGGGCCCGCGTGTCGTTGGGCAGACCGGCGTGGTACGGCAGCGCCGGGAAACCTTGCTCGCTGAGGAACACCGCTACTTCATCAACCTTTTTGCGCGACAGGCAGTAAACGATACCGGCATCGCTGCGCCGCTCGGCGAGGAACGCCAGCAACTGCTTGCGCGGCTGTTCCTTGGGTACGATTCGATAGAAAATATTGGGGCGGTCGAAACTCGAGAGGAAGCGCTCGGCATCCTGCAGATGCAGACGATCGACGATTTCTTCTCGGGTGCGCTTGTCGGCCGTCGCGGTCAGGGCAATACGCGGGACGTTGGGGAACAATTCCGCCAACTGGCCCAGTTGCAGGTATTCCCGACGGAAGTCGTGCCCCCATTGGGACACGCAATGCGCTTCGTCGATGGCGAACAGGGCGATTTCAAGGCTTTGCAAGAACGCCAGCATGCGCGGCTGAACCAGGCGCTCGGGCGCCAGGTAGAGCATTTTCACCTCGCCGCGCTTGATCCGCGCCGCCAGATCACGCTGTTGCTCAGCGCTCAGCGTGGAGTTCAACGCCGCCGCAGCGACGCCCAGCTCTTCGAGGGTGGCGACCTGATCGTCCATCAGCGCGATCAGCGGCGATACCACAACCGCCAGGCCTTCGCGCAGCAGTGCCGGCACCTGGAAGCACAAGGATTTGCCGCCACCGGTAGGCATCAGCACCAAGGCGTCGCCGCCACTGGCCACGCGCTCAATGATTGCACCCTGACGGCCACGGAAACTGTCGTAGCCGAAGATGTCCTTGAGAACGCGTTGAGCCTGTTCGAGCATAAAAACTCCAAAAATCACCGAAACATCCCTGCAAGGCTGGTTCAGAATCATGAAAGCTGCACCGACAAATCGTAAGTGCGCATTGCATGACGCTGCACATTTCAGCCGTGACGCCAGCAGGGCATCACAAAACGCGCGAGTATACCCGACGCCTGTCCGGCAAAGGGCGCCGCTGAGAAGAGGAACGCAACGCAATACCTGTGGGAGCGGGCTTGCCCGCGATGGCGGCGTGTCAGGCGAAAAATGTATTGGAAGTACCGGCCTCATCGCGGGCAAGCCCGCTCCCACAGGGATTGGGCCAGACTGGCGGTATCGACAACCACAGAATCCCCCCGCAAGGCTGCAAAAATGCCGCGCGGCTGGCCTGAGCGCTCAAGAAGGCCTAGAATTCCCGCATCGTATATTCCCCAAGGTAGCCCTTTAATGTCCTTCGCTGAGCAACTAACCCGCCTGCAAGTCTTCCTCGACGCCGACGAGCTGCATGACGAGGCGCTGGACTACGTGGCCGCCCACGGCTACCTCACCGCGCTGTCGATCTGTTCCGAGAGCGTTCCCGACCGTGAATGGATCGACGCACTCTTCGCCGAAGAGCCGCATTACGCCGACGACACCGAGCGTGAAGCGATCGAATCCACCCTGCTGCTGCTCAAGGCGCACATCGCCCGCCAACTGGCGTCCGACGAAGAGTTCGAGCTGCCGTGCGACCTGGACCTGGGCGAAGAGCCGGACGACTCCGACCTGCGCGGCTGGTGCATCGGTTTCATGGAAGGCGTATTCCTGCGCGAAGCCGCCTGGTTCGAAACCGCCGAAGACGAAGTCAGCGAAATGCTGCTGCCGATCATGGTCGGTTCGGGTCTGTTCGACGAACAGCCTGAGTTCGAAGACATCGCCAAAGACGCCAACCTGATGGACGACATGATCGTGCAGATCCCGGAAGCCCTGACCGCGCTGTACCTGCTGTGCCAGGCGCCAGACGAAAAACCGGCGATTCTCAAGCCACGTCACCACTAAGGTTTTGCCTATGGACAACCCCATAGGCAACCGCCCTCTGATGTTGCGCTACGTGCTGCTGGCCATCGGCTGGCTGAGCGTAGCGCTGGGGGTGATCGGGATTTTCCTGCCGGTGCTGCCCACCACACCGTTCCTATTGCTGGCGGCCGCCTGTTTCGCCCGCAGTTCGCCGCGTTTCTATCGGTGGCTGGTTGAACATCCACGGCTTGGGCCGTGGGTTCGCGACTACCTGAGCGGCAATGGCATTCCGCTCAAGGGCAAGGTCTACGCCATAGGTTTGATGTGGGCGAGCATCCTGCTTTCCTGCTATCTGGTGCCCCTGCCGTGGGCGCGCGGGTTCATGCTGACCAGTGCAGTGCTGGTGACGGTTTATATCCTCAAGCAGAAAACCCTGCATAAACCCTGATCCCATCTGTGGCCCGGGGGCTTTTGTGGCGAGGGAGCTTGCTCCCGCTGGGTTGCGAAGCGACCCCAAAACCAGCCACCCAACTTTTCCTGACTCACCGCACTGACTGGTTTTACGACTGCTGCGCAGCCGAGCGGGAGCAAGCTCCCTCGCCACAGAAAGCAACCCGCCGACGTCCATTCGTCCGACGACCTGCCCTTCCTCGCTGAAAACACCGCCTAGACTTCAGACATCTGCACCCGAGCAGCCCGACATGTCCCGCAGTCCGCGTAGCCCAGGATGGTCAACGCTCCGACTTCGGTTCGGCGGATGGCTGTTGCTCACGAGTTTTCTGCTGGCAGGGTTGGGCAGCGTATGGGCCGACTGGGACTTCGCGCAGATTCTGCAAACGGCCGAAAAACGCTACGGCCCCCTTGGCCTGGCCCGAGGGCGGATCGAGGCCTGGAGTCAAATGCTGCAAAGCGAACACAACCAGCCTGAGCGTGAACAACTGAACGCGGTCAATCGCTTCTTCAATCAACAACTGAGCTTTCAGGACGACACGCGTATCTGGCGTCAGACCGATTACTGGGCCACGCCCGTCGAATCCTTGATCAAGGGCGCCGCCGACTGCGAGGACTACGCCCTGGCGAAATATTTCAGCCTGCGTCACCTCGGCATTCCCAGCGAGAAACTGCGCATCACCTACGTCAAGGCCCTGACCCAGAACCAGGCGCACATGGTGTTGACCTTCTACAGCAGCCCCATGGCCGATCCGCTGGTGCTGGACAATCTGATCGGCGAGATCCGCCCCGCTTCCCAACGCAAAGACCTGTTGCCGGTGTACGCCTTTAACGCCGAAGGCCTGTACTTGCCGGGGGCCAATGGTGGCAAACGCAGCAGCGACTCGAAAAAACTGTCGCGCTGGCAAGACGTGTTGAAAAAGATGCAATTTGAAGGGTTCGCCGTGGGCGAAGGCTAGCCGCTACTGCAAGGAGCGTTTTATGTCATTGCGCAAACAGTTGTTTCTCGCCATTTGCCTGTTCTTGCTGGTGGCCTTCGGCGGCAGTTTTTTTGTCAGCCTGGAAAGTTCTCGCGAACAGATGCTCAGCCAGTTGCGCTCCCACGCCCAGGACGCCGCCACGGCGCTGGGCTTGTCATTGACTGCTCAGGTCGATGACCCGGCGATGATCGAGTTGATGGTCAGCTCGATTTTCGACAGTGGTTATTTCAGCAGCATCCGGGTCGTCAATATTGTGGATGAACGAGTGTTGGTGGAACGCAGCGCACCGGCGCAGATCGAGGGTGTTCCCGGCTGGTTCATCAGTCTGGTTAACCTGCGCCCACAGGGTGGCGATGCTCTGATCATGCGTGGCTGGGAGCAAGCGGCTCGGGTCGAAGTACTGAGCAATCCGCAATTCGCCTTGGCCAAACTCTGGGACAGTACCCTCGGCAGCCTGGTCTGGTTGTTGATTTGCGGACTGCTCAGCGCTGTGTTTGGTGGCTGGCTGTTGCGCCGGCAATTGCGCCCGCTCGACAACATGGTCAAACAGGCTGAAGCCATCAGCAAACGCGAGTTCCGCAGTTTGCCGAAACTACCGCGCACACCGGAACTCAAACGCGTGGTGCTGGCCATGAACCAAATGGTCGAGAAGCTCAAGGCGTTGTTCGCCGAAGAGGCCGCGCGCAGCGAAAAACTGCGCTCCGAATCTTATCAGGACAACCTCACGGGCCTGGCCAACCGGCGCTTGCTGGATGAACAACTGGCCGACCAATTACTGGTTTCCGAGCAAAGCCGTGACGGCCATTTGCTCATGCTGCGGATCAATGACCTGATCGGCCTCAACCAACGTCTGGGCGGCCAGCGCACCGATACCCTGATTGGCGCCGTCGGCGAATTGCTCAAACGCCTGACGCAGCTACCCGAACGTCGAACCTGGCTCGCGGCGCGCAATCGCGGTGGCGAATTCAGCTTGCTGACCCCGGGTCTGGACAGCAAGGATGCCGCACGCCTGGCTTCCGAAATCAGCGCCACCCTGGAAAATCTGCGCCTGACCGGCGCCAGCGACTGCATGCCCGTGGCACATCTGGGCGTGGTCGCCTATCACCCCGGCGAACCAGCGAACGACGTGCTGCTGCGCCTCGATCAAGCGCTGACCCAGGCCCGGCAACACCCCGAGCGGCCGTGGATACACATGACCCATTCCGATACCGCGCCGAACCAGTCCCAATACGATTGGCGCAGCTGGATCGACGACGCGCTGACCGAGGGCAAGATGCAGCTGTATTTTCAACCGGTGGTGCAGTGCGCCGATACCAGCCAGGTGTTGCATCATAAAGTCCTCGCGCGCCTGCTCGACCCGCAAGGCGAGGCGATTACCGCCGGGCATTTCCTGCCATGGATCGAGCGTCTTGGCTGGTCGGCACGATTCGATCTGGTGATGCTCGAAACCACTCTCGAATATCTGGCCGCCAACCGTTGGCCACTCGCGTTGAGCCTCTCCGGCAGCACCCTGCGCGATCAAGCACAGCTGCAACAAATTCTCGATCTGCTGGAATCACTGCCGGAACTCGCGCCACTGCTGACCCTGGAAATCGACGAGCGCCAACTGCCACCCCCCGAAGAACTGCAACGCCTGAGTCACAGCCTGCTCAACACCGGTTATCGCATCGGGCTGCAACACTTCGGCGGCAGCTTCAGCCAGATCGGTAACCTGACGCAGTTGGGGCTGGCTTACCTGAAAATCGACGGAGCCTACATTCGGGGCATCGATGAACAGACTGACAAACGCCTGTTCATCGAGGCGATTTTCCGGGCGACCAACAGCATTGATTTGCCGTTGATTGCCGAGATGGTGGAGACGCAGGGGGAACTGGAAGCGATTAGGGAGCTGGGGTTGTTTGGGGTGATGGGAAGACTGATTGGGCCGCCGGAGCCGATGTGAGTCGCAAGGCCGATACACCGCGTCATCGTTCAGCTCGCGCTAACGTGTTCAGTGCCAGCGCCTCAGGGCCGGCGATCATCGACCCGAGCCTGACTCTTGCTCCAATCGGTCAGCAAGCTGTAAGCCACGGCCAACAATGTCGGGCCGATGAACAGACCGATAAACCCAAACGCAATCAACCCGCCAAACACCCCGAGCAGCACAATCACCAACGGTAAATTACCGCCCCGACTGATCAGGTACGGCTTAAGTACGTTGTCGACTCCGCTGATGATGAACGTACCCCAGATCCCGAGGAATACCGCCATCCCGTACTCGCCCTTCCAGGCCAACCACGCCGTGGCCGGAATCCACACCAACGGCGGCCCCATCGGAATCAGACTCAGCAAAAACGTCACAATCCCCAGCACCAGCGCCCCAGGCACGCCGGCAATCAGGAAGCCGATCAACGCCAGCACTGCCTGTGCCGCCGCCGTACCGATCACCCCATTGACCACCCGCTGCACTGTGCCCGCCACCAAGTCGATGTAATACCCGGCGCGGTCGCCAATCAGCCGTTCCAGCAACCCATGGACAAACACAGCCAACCGCGGACCGTCCCGGTAGAAAAAGAACACAAAGACAATACTCAGCGTCAGTTCGAGAATCCCGCCACCAATTTGCGCACTGCGCGCCAGCAACCAGTTACCGACCTGCCCCAGATAAGGCTTGATCGCCAGCATCATCGCTGCGCCTTGCTGATCGATGCTGTTCCAGATACCCACCAACCGCTCGCCGACCAAGGGAATACTGCCCAGCCAGGTCGGTGCTTCAGGCAGACCGTCGACTTGTACATCCTTGATGAACACCGTGGCATCGCGTACATGATCCGCCAGGTTGAAACCCAGCCACACCAACGGTGCTGCCACCAGCAACATCCAGCCCAACGTCAGTAACAGCGCCGCCAGGGATTCACGGCCATTGAGCCAACGGGTCAACAAACGCATCAGCGGCCAACTGGCAAACGCCAGCACCGCGCCCCAGAACAGCGCCGACCAGAAAGGCGCCATTACCCAGAAGCTCGCGCCAAACAGCACCAGGAGCAGAATCTGCACCAACAGCCGATCGTTATTGGGCATGTAAAGTCTCGAAAAGTCAGTCAACGAAGAGTAGGCGAACGTGCGGAACACGTTCGCCCAATGAAGCTTATCGCAACAGTTCGAAGTGCAGGCCAGAGCCTTCGACGTTGCCGGTTTCCATCCGTGCCGACCGTACACCCTGGCCGATCAGCGCCTGGCGCCAGGCTTCGGCATTGGGCCCCGAAACATTGACGCGCAATGTGGTGTCCAGGTTCAGGCCTCGGGAAATCAATCGCAGCCAGGTGTCGTCTGGGTCGCCGTCGAGTTTGGGGAAATCAAGTTCACCGGTGCTCTTGAGCTGCCGCAGCAAGGTCGCGGAAGTTGGCAGCAAATCGCCCAATGGTGCAGCAGCATCGAACTGTTCGACGTGCAGATAAGCCCTGCGATTGCCACGCGTGATGCTGTAAAGCGCCACCAGCGTGTTGTCTTGAGGGGCCGCCAAACGTAGCAGCAAATAAGCCTGCTGATTATCGGCGCCATACAGCTTGGCGTTGCCGAAGACTTCATTGGCCCACAGGCTGCTTTCGCCACAATCCCGGGCCTGACACCAGAACAACAACTCGGCGCCCTGCTTTTGCAAGGCTTCGCGAGCGTTGGTGAAGGCATCGGTAGAGGAATGCTCCGGTGGCAATTCGTAGGTCACCGAGGTGGTTTGACCCCGGGCGGTGACTTGGCCATCAAAGCGCAACTGACCACTGATCTTGCGGATCGAACCCAGCGGGTAGATCCGCTCAAGCTCGACAGCCGGGCGATAGTCGACGATCTGCGCATCGGCCATACGCGGCACGATCGGCAGGTCCTGACTGCCAGGGATATCAGCTGCAAATAAAAGAGGACTGAAACAACACAGCGCCAGCAGAGTGAGTGAACGCATGGATAGACTCATCGAATCAGCATGGCCTGGGCGCCCTTGATGACACTGTCGTCATCGATGCGCTCGGGCACCAGTAAACCGCGTTGTACCGCAGGGCGCGCCTCCATGGTCGCCATCCAGCGCTGCAGGGCTGACAAGCCATCCACCGCGACACCGGACCATTCATGGCCACGGACCCACGGAAAAGTGGCAATGTCGGCAATGCTGTACTCGCCCCCCAGAAACTCTACGGCTTGCAGACGCGTGTCGAGCACTTCATACAAGCGCCGGGTTTCGTGTTGATAACGGTCGATGGCGCCTTGGAGTTTTTCCGGGAAATAGCGGAAAAACACGTTGGCCTGGCCCTGCATCGGTCCGATTCCGCCCATCTGGAACATCAGCCACTGCAACACCACCGAGCGCCCCTTGGGGTCCTGGGGCAGCAGTTTGCCGGTCATCTCGGCGAGGTAAATCAGGATCGCGCCGGACTCGAACACGGCGAAATCGCCATTGGCACGGTCGACAATCGCCGGAATCCGCCCATTGGGATTGATCTTGAGGAAGTCCGGGGACTTCTGTTCCTTTTTGTCGAAACTCAAGGCGTGCACCGTATAGGGCAAGCCGAGTTCCTCGAGCACGATAGAGACCTTGTGGCCATTCGGAGTCGCTGCGGTGTACAGATCTATCATGGTTGTCTCCCATTTCAACCCGCCCAGCCTCGACAGTTGCCGGGCGCAAGTCAAGGAACGGCGAAGAACCGATTGAAACAGTCTGCGACAAGGTCGGCACCGGGTTCGTCATTCAGGTGCAAATGATGGCCGCCTGGCAACTGTTCACGGCTAAAGGGGAGACGTTCCAGCAACTCGGGATGTTTGGCGAGCATGCCGTCAGCCGCGACCACCAGGTGTGCAGGACAAAAGACACGCTGGACGAAGGCCATCGCCTGTTCAGTGGTCAGACGTAGCGGTGATGGAAGGGTCAGGCGGTTGTCGGTGCGCCAGGTATAGCCGCCCGGCACCGGCATCAAGCCGCGCTGGGCCAGCAGTTCGGCGGCTTCGCGACTGACCGCCACCAAGCCTTTCATTCGTGCTTCGATGGCGCGATCGAGGGTGTTGTAGACCGGTTTGCGTTTTTCCCGCAGATCCAGCTGCGCTTGCAGGGCCATGCCCATGCGCTCGGCAGCATTTTCGCCTTTGTCTGTAGGAGGAATGATGCCGTCGATCAAGGCCAGATGAGTCACCCGCTCCGGCAACGACCCGGCCAGCACCAGCGAGACGATCGCTCCCAGGGAATGCCCCAGCAGTGCAAAACGTTTCCACCCCAACTGCTCGGCCACTTGCAGCACATCGTGGGCGTAGTCCCACAGCGCGTAACCGGCGCCATTCGGCCGATGCCCCGAGTGACCATGCCCGGCCATGTCCAGCGCGATGATGCGCAACCCCTTGAGCTTCGGCGCCAGCCGGGCAAAGCTGTTGGCGTTGTCCAGCCAGCCGTGCAAGGCGATCACCGGCAAGCCGTCCTCGGGCCCGAACAAGTGCGCCGCCAACTCGATATGCGGCAGGCTCAGGCGAACTTCTTCGACGACGCTGTTCATGCGCAATCCTGTTGGCAGCGACCGTCCCAGCGACTGAACAGATTCTTCAGCAGCGTGGCCGTGTCTTGTGGACGTTCGAGTGGAAACATATGGCCGCCAGGCATAGTCAAGGACTCACCCAAGGGCATGCGCCCGACGGAACGGGCGTGATGGCGCATAACCACGCGGCTCTTGTGCCCGCGAACCACCGCCAGCGGCACTTTCAACTGCCGTGCACGACCGGGGCTGGTGTGGGGCACACCACGGTAGATGCTGATTTCAGTGGCCGGATCGAAACGCAGGCGCAACTTGCCGCCGACATTGTGCAAACCATGTTGAAGATAGGCCTCGAAGCATTCCGGATCGAAGCCACGAAACAGGGTTTTACCGGCGAAATACAGGCGGGCCGAGTCCAGATCGGCAAACTCTTCCCGTCGTCCCAGCGTACGGCCGGCGGGGGTCAGCCGATCGATGAAACCGAAGCGCTTGGCGGCCCGGATCACCCATTGATCGGTGCGGGTCAGCACCGGCGAATCGAGCATTACCACGCCGCGATACAGCTCAGGGCAACGCAAGGCGGCGTGCAGGTGCAGCACGCCGCCAAAGGAATGACCGACGCCCCAGACCGGTTCCGGTTGCTGCTTGAGGTGATGAATCAACTCATCCACCAGATTGTTCCAGTTGTCGTCCGCCGGAAAACGCGGGTCGTGGGCGTGCTGCTCCAGATGCGTCACCTGATACTCGGGCGCCAGCGCCGCGAACAACTTGCCGTAGGTCCCCGAAGGAAAGCCATTAGCGTGGGCGAAAAATATCTGTTGCGACATACCGGCTTATCCATGAGCGAGAACAGAGGTTGATTGTCCGTAAGACGGCGTCCTACAGCAATGACCGTAACGGCCAGGAATGATGACAGACCTGCCGTTGCTATAACGCCCCGCTCAGGCGCTACCTGTTATTTCTGACAGTTGACAGTCAATCCTCATCACGCGGATAAGAGTTCTGGCACGCGCGAAGGTACCGGCACAATGGTCACAACCCACGCCAACACCCCCGCAATCAAAGCGTTCGATCCTCGCGGGTTGGACGTGCGTAGCGTGGCGTATCACCGTGGCGACAGCGTATCAACGCCCGAAAGCCACATCACCCAGCAGGTGCATGACGTCGCCGGGCGTACGGTGCTCAACCGCGATCCGCGCCTGTTCCTTTTACATCAAGATGGCCAGACGGCAGCCAATCAACTAAACGTGCTCAGTCTGTCGGGCGTCGTATTGCTGTCCGAAAACAGTGACTCCGGTTGGCGCCTCGGGTTGCTTGGCGAAGACGGGCAAAATGTTGAGCATTGGGATCAGAAACGCAGCCAGGGCCGCGTGGACTATAACCGGCAACGACGTCCGATCGCTGTATTCGAGCGCGCCCAGGGTGAACCGGAACACTGTGTCGCGCGGTTTTCCTACGCGGATGCCAGCGCCGATGACGCGCATAACCGGCGCGGCCAGTTGATCCGTCACGACGATACCGCTGGAACGCAACATTTCACTGAATTCGGCCTCGCCGGCACGCCGTTGGAACACAGCCGTACGTTTGTCGAAGACCCGTCATGGTCAGTGGACTGGCCCGAAGCCGAAATCGAGCGCGATGGTTTTCTGGAAGATGAACCCGCAATCACCCGAATCCACTGCAACGCCGCGGGCGAGCCCATCCGGCAGATCGACGCAAAAGGTAATGTTCAAGCGTTCATTCAGACCTGTGCCGGGGAGCTGCAGGAAGTTCGCCTGACACTGACCGGGCAAACCGAAGAAAAGACGCTGGTCAGTGAAATCCAGTACAACGCCTCCGGCCAAGTCGGACGACAACGTGCAGGGAACGGCGTTATTTCGTGTGCGACGTTTCGCCCTGAAGATGGGCGGCTTGAGCATCTGAAGACTTACGTGCCGGGACAGCCGGCGCTGCAATATCTGACTTACGAATACGATCCAGTGGGCAATATCACTTGCCTGACCGATGCTGTCGACCCGACTCATTACTACCGCAACCAGCGAATAGAGCCGACCAATTGCTACCGGTATGACAGCCTCTACCGACTGATAGAAGCCAGCGGCCGGCAGCTTCGCAAGGTACCGGGCGGGCCGCAATTGCCAGAGTTCCAGTCCGCCCCCGACCCCGGACAAATGGAAAATTACACCCGCCTCTATCGCTACGATGAGGCCGGCAATCTGAAAATCATGCAGCACCAGGCGGACAGTGCAAACCGCACCGAACGCACAGCCATTGCCGGTTTCAGCAATCGCAGCCTGCCCGAAAAGACCAATGGCGAGCTGCCCGACGAGAACGAGATTGCCGCCGGTTATGACCTGAACGGTAACCGCAACACCCTTCAACCAGGACAGGCTCTGCTTTGGGATCTTGGCAATCGGTTGCGCCAGGTGGATCAGGTGGTGCGTGAGGATGAGCCTGACGATATCGAGTTTTATGTGTACGACGGCAGCGGCCAGCGTCGACGAAAAATCCGCCAGGCTTACACCGGCACCTTGACCCGCGCCCACGAAACACGCTACTTGTCGGGTGTGGAAATTCGCACCTCCGCTGAAGAAGTTCTCCATGTCATCACCGTAGAGGCCGGGCGCAGTACGGTTCAAGTACTGCATTGGGAGCAGAAGCCAGCGTCAGACATTCCTCAGGATCAGCATCGCTACAGCTTCACCGATCACTTGCAGTCCAGCTCGGTCGAACTGGATGAATCCGCCAAACTGATCACATGGGAAAGCTACTATCCTTACGGTGGAACCTGCTGGTGGGCCGGGCGGAACAAGGTCGAAGCGAGTTATAAAACGATTCGCTATTCGGGGCAGGAACGGGACGCAACGGGGCTGTATTACTACGGCTTTCGCTATTACATGCCGTGGTGTCAGCGGTGGCTGAATGCGGACCCGGGTGGTATTGCCGATGGACTGAATCTGTTCGCCATGGTCCACGGCAACCCGATCAGGTTCGTCGATGTTCAAGGTCTGGCTGGCTTCGATGCGTTGAGGGCCGCAGGAGCGACACTCGCTCGCGAAGAGCCCAGCGCATTGCTTGCCTCTGCGGTGCAACATTCGATGGCAGCTGCGGTAGGACCTGCCGGTTTAGCGGTGACAATCGGCGGATCCTTGGCAGGAGCAGCAAGCGGTGCCCTCAGCGGGTATGGTTCTGCCAACTGGGCCCAGTCTCGATTTTCCGTTGAGGATCCATCGAGCTGGGGCCCAACGATCGCAAAAGCTGGAGGCATAGCGCTGGGTGCGGCACTCGGGGCTGCCCCCTCTCTGATTGGTCATTTCAATCCGGTAGGCAATACCGCAGCGGCCCAGCAGATCGGCGGCCTGTTTGGGGCGGGTTTTCGCGAACTCACGGCGCAACATTTTTCACATATTGGTCCGAGCAATCCTTCTGTTGGGCGTGCAGACGCAGCAACAACGATAGCCAGTGTGGGTGTCGCAGGTGTTGCTGGCACACTAGTGGGATATGGGAGCGCGTTAGTATTTGGCAGTTCTCCTGCCGGTATAGCGCTGCAATTTATCTTCGGCGGCTCGCTGGCAACGGCAGGTGGGGCTGCCGGAGCTTCCTTCGTGAGGGGCTTACGCGGTACGCCCACCCTACCGGCAAAAGGAGGCGAGCCATCGTTCGATTCGGCCAAGGGTGTCGTTGGTGTCAGCAGTCGGCACTTCTTCGCCTCACTCGCACAACTGGCCAATCAGGCGATAGCATTTATTCCTGGTTACGCCGACCTGCCCACCGAGTCAAAAGCCGCAGTCACGCGGGCAGTTTTCACCGCCATCGGCGATTTTCGATCTACTTTTATGACCATTGCCACACCGGGGCTCAGTGCAGAACTTGGTCAGACAAGCTACGACGTAGAAAAAGGAAACACGGGGGCAGGTATCGCCCGAGAGAATGTGTCGGGGCCCGCCCCATCGATCACCGTTCTTTCCTACGTCAGCGAAACAACTCGACGCGATTCACAATCACAGTTGAGGTGACGAGCGCCTTCCCCTTTATGAACACACGCGGGTCAACGCGCGGGAGGGTTCGCCCCCACCGGCACCACCGCCATGGTCAACCGCGACACACAACTGGCCTTGCCCTCGTCGCTGCTCAAACGGATATCCCAGACATGGGTCGTGCGCCCGATGTGAATCGCCTTGGCCACCGCCGTCACTCGCCCACTGCGCAGGCCGCGCAAATGATTGGCGTTGATTTCCAGGCCCACGCAATAAAACTTGCTGGCGTCGATGCACAGGTAACTGGCCATCGAGCCAACAGTTTCGGCCAGCACCACGGAGGCGCCGCCGTGCAACAAACCATAGGGCTGGTGCGTGCGATGGTCGATGACCATGCTTGCGGTCAGGGATTCGTCATCGAACGCTTCGAAGCGAATATCCAGCACTTCTCCGATGGTGTTTTTCTGGATTGCATTCAACTGCTCGACGTTGGGAGTGGTGCGCCACAGACTCATCGTTACGTTCCTTTGTTGGAGTTGTTCGTGGCTCAATCCTGCCACAGCACCGCCTCGCTGCGCTCGCTCCATTCTGCAAACCGAGCACCGTAAGCCGCTTCGATCATGTTGCGCTTGATCTTCAGGGTCGGTGTCAGGAAGCCGTTTTCCACCGCCCAACTGTCCTTGACCACTACCAACCGGCGCAAGCGCTCATGCCTGTCGAGAACGCCGTTGACCTCCTCCAGCAGTTTTTCCAGACTCGAATGCAAACCCGCCCGGGCCGATCCCTTCGCGTCCTGCTGACCGACCGCCGACAACACGCACAACCCCAGTGGTGCGCTCAGCCCATCGCCAACCACGCACACTTGTTCAATCCGCGCATGCACCGCCAGGCGATTTTCAATCGGTGCCGGGGCAACGTATTTGCCTTTGCTGGTTTTGAAGATTTCCTTCAATCGCCCGGTCAGGCGCAGGTTGCCTTCGGCGTCTTCCTCGCCCTTGTCACCGGTGCGCAGGAAACCATCCTCGGTGATGGTTTCGGCGGTTTTCTCAGGTTCCTTGAAATAGCCGAGCATGGTCGCGCCGCTGCGCACCAATACTTCACCTGACGGCTCAATGCGCACTTCGACTTCCGGGCATGGCTTACCGATCCAGCCGGGTTTGTTCTGACCCGGCAGGCCGATGTGCGAATAACCGCAACTTTCGGTCATGCCGTACACCTCCAGCACATCCAGCCCCAGTTTTTGGTACCAGTGCAGCAAGGTCTGCGGCACGGGCGCAGCACCGGACAAGGCGATGCGCAAGGCGTCCAGCCCCAGCCCGGCGAGGACTTTGTGCCCTACCCGTTTGCCGATCAAGGGCAAGCCGAGCAGGAAGTCGAGGCGCTTTTCCGGGATCTTGCTGTAGACGCCCATCTGGAATTTGGTCCAGATCCGCGGCACGCCGAACAGCGCGGTGGGCCGGGCACGTTTTAAATCAGTGAGAAAAGTGTCGAGGCTCTCGGCGAAAAATACTGTTTGCCCGGTGTAGATCGACGCCAACTCGACGAACATCCGCTCGGCGACGTGGCACAGCGGCAGGTAGGAAAGCAGGCGATCCGACTCATTCAAGCCGAACAACTGCGTACCGCGAGTGGTGGCAAAGCCCAAGGTGCCGAAACTGTGCATCACGCCTTTGGGTTGGCCCGTGGTGCCGGAGGTGTAAATGATGGTCGCCAGTTGATCGGCGGCGGGTTTGGGGTCGTCCTGAATCGGCGAACTGCGCTGCAGATCGGCCCAGCTGAAATCGAAGTTGCCGGCCGGGCACAGCGGGAGGCTGATGGTCGGCAGGTCGGGGCTGACCCCGGCGGACATGCCCGGCCAGTCATCCAGCTTGCCAATGAACACCAGCGCGGCTTCGGAGTGATTGAGTACCTGAGCCACGGAATCGGCGGTCAGATTGGGATACAGCGGCACCGAGACATGCCCGGCCATCCAGATCGCCAGGTCGGCGATGATCCAGTGGGCGCAGTTTTTCGAGATCAGCGCGATGTGGCTGCCTTGTGGCAATTCGCGAGCCCGCAGCCAGTGGGCGGCACAACGCGCCTGATGGCCAACGTCGGCCCAGGTCAGCGTCTCGACCTGGTCTCCTCCCATTGGCTGGACCAGAAAGCGCTGGCGGGGATGACGGGCTTCACGCTCGTAGAAGGCGTCCAATGGCAAACGGGAAGCAACAGACATGCGACTTGCTCCTTTATTTTTTGTCTGGAGCAAGCGTAGTCAACCAAGCAAGTGCTTGGTTGACTATTTCACACAAAAAACAAGAATGCCGCCGCCCCTGTGGGAGCGTGGCTTGCCCGCGATGGCATCAACGCGGTTTCACCGATACACCGTGGTGTCTGCATCGCGGGCAAGCCACGCTCCCACAAAAGCGGTCAAGGGTGCTGGATGCCGTTGAGCTTCATCGACCCGATCAGCAGTTCATTGTTCTCAAGCTCGGCCAGGCCGGCGGTGCTGACTTTTTCCGGTGGATAGCCGGCGCCGTGCTGCAGATAGCTCAGCAGGTTACCCACTAGCGGATTGTGACTGACCAGCAGGACATCACTCACCGATACAAGCTGCTCCGCCACCTTGTCCGGATCAGTATCCGGGGTCAGCCATTCGACCGTGCGGATCTCTGGCTCGAAACCCAGAGCCTCACGCACCAGCAAAGCCGTCTCCTGAGCTCGCAGGAAAGGACTGGCATAAAT
Source organism: Pseudomonas sp. BF-R-26 (assembly GCF_019947395.1). Classification (NCBI taxonomy): domain Bacteria; kingdom Pseudomonadati; phylum Pseudomonadota; class Gammaproteobacteria; order Pseudomonadales; family Pseudomonadaceae; genus Pseudomonas; species Pseudomonas sp. BF-R-26. The sequence goes on from NZ_JAGYGK010000019.1 coordinate 117,749, forward strand.
GGCGGTGAGCGGCTTGCCGATCAATTGGGCGGCAGTGCGCAACACCTCTTCACGCCCCTTGACGGTCAATGCCCGCTCGGAGTCTGGACGAGTACCGTGAGGTTCGGCTTCGCCATGACGCAATACCCAGAGTTTCATAGTTTTGGCTCCTCATCTCGGGCCGGATGCGGTGCTGGCGCCACAACGTGCGGAGCTTCACCTTCCGGTGTACGCGGCGTCGGCCAGTCGGCGAACGGCCAAGGCTTCTGGTCGCTGTGAAAGCTGCCGAAACGACCGATCTGCGCCAGAAACTGGCTCAGGCTGTCGCCGAAGTTCATCAGGCTGGCGCTCGGTGCGCCATAAATCAAACGATAGATCAGCTGCACAAATACCACCGCACCGAGGATCAATTGCGCCACTTGCCAGACCAGCACATAGACAATCATCCACAACACCCGCAACAGGATGGATTCGTACTTGGCTTCTACTTTCGGATCATTCATGTCTTGCTCCCTGCCCTGTAGATGGGGTGTTTAGTTGAAACCGCTGGTGGAGATAAAGTCGACGTCGGTTTTAGGCTCGGCACGCATCAGTAGACCGATGACCTGCTCCAGCGTGCGCCCTTCGAAGAGGATGGCATGCAATCCGGCGACCAGCGGCATATACACGCCCGCTTCCTGCGCCTTGGCCTTGAGCACCTTCAGGGTGTTCACGCCTTCGGCGACTTCACCAAGACGCGTCACCGCATCCTCAAGGCTCAAACCCTGACCGAGGGCAAACCCGACCTGATAGTTTCGGCTTTTCGGCGACGAGCACGTCACGATCAAGTCGCCCACGCCCGCCAGCCCAAGGAATGTCATCGGGTTGGCGCCTTGATTCACCGCGAAGCGGGTCATTTCCGCCAGCGCCCGGGTGATCAGCATGCTCTTGGTGTTTTCACCCATGCCCAGCGCCACCGCCATGCCGGCGATGATCGCGTAAACGTTTTTCAACGCCCCGCCCAATTCCACGCCAAAGCGGTCAGCGCTGGCGTACACACGAAAGGTCTTGCCATGCAGCGCTTCCTGAACCCTTTGGCAAAGCTCTTCGTCTTCACTGGCGACCACGGTGGCGGTCAGCGCGTGTTCGGCGATTTCCCGGGCCAGATTCGGCCCGGACAGTACGCCGATGCGCGCTTGTGGAGCGATTTCTTCAAGGATCTCGCTCATCAGCTTGAACGTATGCGCTTCGATACCTTTGGTCAGGCTCACCAGCAGCTTGCCGCTCAAACGGTCGGCGTACGGAACCAATACCGAGCGCAGCGCGCTGGACGGCAGCGCGACGAAGCACAGGTCGCAGGCCTCCAGGGTAGCTTGCAGGTCCGTGACCGCCTCCACCGCTGGAAGAATCTTGATGCCTTTGAGGTAGCGCGGGTTCTCACGATTGACCCGAATGGCCTCGGCCTGTTCAGGGTCTCGCATCCACAGCCGGACCTGATGCCCATTCTCGGCCAGCAGATTAGCCACGGCGGTACCAAAACTTCCGCCTCCCAGGACCGCAATTGGGCGCTGTTCAGTCATATGCAATCCGTTAATCCATACCAGTGGCGATGCCGGCATTATACGGAGCGGCCCGGTCGCGGCCAGCCCCAGCATCAATTACCGACACTTGTAGGAAGAAGACCAAGAAAACCGAGGAAAATGCCCACAACGTGACTGGAAAAGTCTTTGCGCTCGGTTAACATGCGCGCCAACTAATCGCTATCAAGGCCGTGCCGTGTCTTTTGGCTTTCCCTGCCCTCGCTCGCCGATGGTACTGGCGCTGATCTTCAGCTCGCCATTGCCATTGCTGGCCGACGACCTGTTCCTCGACAATGATCCGTTGCCGCAAGTGCTGACTGCGACGCGCCTGAAGCAGTCGCCTGCGGCGGTACCGGGGAGCATGACGGTGATCGACAGCGAACTGATCAATGCCAGCGGCGCGCGGGACATCAGCGAGTTGCTGCGGCTGGTGCCGGGGATGATGGTCGGTAATCTCAGCGGCAATCAGGGGGCGGTGAACTACCACGGCACCAAGGCCAGCGAAGCGCGACGCATGCAAGTGTTGATCGACGGCCGTTCGGTGTACCGCGCAGGCCTGGCCACGGTGGACTGGAGTGATATTCCGGTGGCCATGGAAGACATCGAGCGCATCGAGGTTTTCCGTGGCCCGAACACCGTCAGCTACGGCGCCAACGCACTGATGGCGGTGGTCAATATCATCACCCGCAAACCGGCCGACAGCCACGGCACGCGGCTGAAAGTCACCCGTGGCCAGCGCGGCATCAACGATTTCTACGCCAGCCAGGGCATGGGCTGGGACAGCGGCGACTTGCGGCTGTCGTTGTCCGGCCAACAAGACGACGGCTTCGACTCGGATCGCACCGGCGCCGATTACCGCGACAGCCGTCGCTTGAACCGCGTCAGCCTCGCCGTCAGCCGGACGCTCAATGAAAACCAGAGCATCGACTGGCAACTGAATGCCAAGGACGGGACCAACCAGCGTCCCTATACCTACCGTCCGGTGTTCTCAGGGATTACCGCCGCCGGGGACAATTCCGACGTCATCGCCAAGGACTATGCCGGCTCGTTGCGCTGGAACCTGGACATCAATCCCAACCACAGCCTTTATATTCAAGGCTCGGCGCAACACTGGGATCGTCAGCAGACCTGGCGTGCCTGTGATGCCGAGGTCTCGTTCAGCCCGGAACTGACCCAACTGTGGCAGCTCAATCCCAATTACACCGAACGTCTGGCGCGTAACATGGACCGCTACACCAGTTCGGGCGCACCGGCAGGGACTGCGGCTGAACGTGCGCTGGGCAATCAGGTACTGAGGCAATGGCAAAACGGCGCCCGGCAAACCGTCTGCGGCGACATCGACCAGAGCGCCCGGGAATCGCGCTACGACCTCGAACTGCAAGACACGCTCAGCCTGTCCGACAGTCTGCGGTTGGTCAGCGGCATGAACTATCGTTACGACCGGGCAAATTCCGAGACCTACTTCAATGGCACGCTCGACGACACCACCTGGCGGGCGTTCGGCCAACTCGAGTGGCGCGCCACCGAGCACTGGTTGCTGCAGGGCGGTGCGATGTACGAAGACACGCAATTGACCGGTAACTCGCTGACCCCACGGGTGGCGGTCAATTACCTGATCAACCCGCGCCACGGCTTGCGCGCGGTGTATTCGGAAGCCATCCGTTCACCGGACATGTTCGAGAACAACGTCAACTGGAGTTATCAGGTGACCAACCTGAAGCCCAGCGCCTACGGCCAGTCCAGCGCCCGTTATTTCGTCAAGACCCGCGGCCCGGGCGACCTTGAACAGGAACGCATGCGCTCCCGGGAGTTGGGCTACAACGGCTACTTCGCAGAGTGGGGACTGGCGGTCGACGTGAAGCTGTTCTACGACGAAATCACCGGCATGATCAGCGAACCGTTGCGTAACAACCAATACATCGCCAGCAACTCGAACAACTCGCGCTTCAGCGGAACTGAAACCCAGCTGGATTGGCGCGTCAGCAGCGCCGATCGTCTGCGCCTGACTTATGCCTACGTCGATGCAGAGGCCAGCAACCCGCTGGATGCACAACAGACCGCGCGCAACAGCGGCTCCGCCGGTTGGCTACGCAGTTGGGGCCAGGGCTGGAACAGCGCGCTCTTCTACTATGGTGCCGACGCCCTCAACGGTTATCGCTTCGAACGGGTCGACACCCGTATCGCCAAACGCATCGGTTTGGGCAAGGCCAATCTGGAACTGGCCGGGATCCTCCAGCAACGCCTCGACAATCAGCCCACCACCTTCGTCGACAACAACTACGACGATCGCCGGGTGCTCTACTTCAGCGCGGAGCTGGAGTTTTAAGATGCCGCATCGCCCGCGACCGAAGACGCCAACCCTTGGCCGCCTGCTGGCCGGGTTGTGCCTGGTGTTTACCGGGTTGCTGTGCAATCTGCCGGCACGGGCCGCTGACATTCTGCTGACCGGTGCCGAGGACAGTCCCGGCATGCAGTCTTTCGTTCAGGCCCTCAGCGAGCTGCGCCCCACCGACAGCGTGCGCTTCCAGCCTGTCGCCAGCCTACCGGCGCCAGGCCAACTGCCCGTCGACACCCGCCTGGTTCTGCTCGACTTGCCCAGCCTCGACTGGCGTCTGCAAGACGCTCAGGGCCCGGCAACGCTGGTTCTGCGCATCAGCCGTCTGCAAGCCCGCCAACGCTTGGGCAATGAAATGCCCCCGCACCTCAGCCTGCTCTGGAGCGATCCGCCGCTGGACCGACAGTTGCGCCTGACCCGACTGCTCCTGCCTGAAGCCCGGCGGGTCGGCGTGCTTTTCGACAGCCACAGCGAATTCTTGCTGAAGGAAGTACGTCAGGCCGCCCTGCCCCTGGGCTTTGAAGTAGTCACCGAGCGCTGGGATAACACCAATGACAGCCGCCCCTTGCAGGCCCTGCTGAAAAACAGCGATGTGCTGCTGGGCCTGGACGACCCTGATTTGTACAACCCGAAAACCGTGAAAAACCTGCTGCTCAGCAGCTATGCGCGGCAACTGTCACTGATCGGCCCCAACGCAGCCTTTGTCAGGGCGGGTAGTCTGGCCAGTACTTACAGCGACCAGAACGATTGGCTGAAAATTCTCGACGAGCTGCTCGACCGCCCTTCGAGCACCTGGCCGCGCGCGCTTTATCCGCAACACTTCAAGGTCTTAAGCAACCCGCAAGTGGCTCGTTCACTAAGTATTGAACCGATGAATGAAGCCTCTGTCGCAACACAGCTGGCCGAAGGAGAACGCCGCCCATGACCTTCCGTCGCGGTTGGGACATCAATACCCGCACCCAGATCATCAGCCTCGGCCCGGCCCTGCTGCTGACGTTGCTGCTGATCAGTTTTTTCACCTTCGTGCGAATCCAGGACCTGCGCCAGGAACTCAATCACACCGGTCAGCTGATCGCCAATCAACTGGCGCCGGCCACCGAATACGGGGTCATTTCGGGCAACAACGAGGTGCTCGAAAGTTTGCTCAAGGCCACCCTGGCCACGCCCAACGTACGCTTTCTGGAAGTACAGGACAGAGCCAACCGGATTCTGGTGTACGTCGAGCAGCCGTCGGAAGCCCACCACCGCTCGCATCAGGTCGAAGTGTTCCAGGCACCGGTGCGCCTGCAACGCATCGCGCTCAACAATGATTTTTTCCAGAACAGCCGTACCGTCGCCAGCGCGCCGGGCGAGGATTATCTGGGCCGGGTGATCGTCGGCCTGTCCAATGACGCCTTCAACCAGCGCCAGCAGGAAATCCTCTTCAAGGCCGGGATCCTCGCCTTGTTCGCTCTGCTGTTTACGTTTCTGCTGGCTCGGCGCCTGGCCGGCAGCCTGTCGCAACCGATCCACGACATCGGCAACGCCGTCAAGGCGATCCAGAAAGGCGACTATAAAACGCCCCTGCCGATTGTCGACGACACTGAACTGGGCGCCCTGTCGCAGCACATCAACAACCTTGCCCAAGGCCTTGAGCAAGCCAGTCGCGAACAGCATCAGGCCATGGCGCAATTGATCCAGACCCGCGAGGAAGCGGAAAAGGCCAACAACGCCAAATCCGATTTCCTCGCGATGATGAGTCACGAATTGCGCACGCCGATGAATGGCGTGCTGGGCATGCTGCAACTGCTGGAAACCACCGAGATGACTGAGGAGCAGATTGAGTACGCGGCGCTGGCCTCGGAATCCACCGAGCACCTGCTCAAAGTGATCAACGACATTCTCGATTTCTCGCGCATCGAGCGTTCGGAACTGGAGCTGGAGCACATTCCATTCAACCTCGCGGACCTGATCGGCAGTTGCGCCCAGTCGTTCCAGCACAGCGCGGTGCAACGCGGACTGGAACTGCAACTGCGGGTACCCGAGGACATGCGCGCCCTGCAGGTTCAGGGCGATCCGACGCGGATTCGGCAGATTCTGGTCAATCTGGTCGGCAACGCGCTGAAATTCACCGAACGGGGCCGCGTCACGATCGAACCGCTGTGGCAGTCCCTGGATCACGAACTGCTGTGGTTCACCTGCACCGTGCGCGACACCGGGATCGGCATCCCGGCCGAAAGCCTGGAGTTAATGTTCAACGCGTTCCAGCAGGCCGACAGTTCTATTTCAAGACGTTACGGCGGCACCGGATTGGGACTGCCGATTGCCCGCACTCTGGCTGAGCGGATGGGCGGCACCTTGCGCGCTCAGAGCGAAGAAGGCGTTGGCTCGGTGTTCACCCTGGAAATCCCTTTGGCTTTGTATAAGCAGCCACTGCCGGTGCTGACACCACGAGGACATACCGGCAATGACCACGGCGAAGGTCGTGATGTGCTGCTGGTGGAGGACAACGCAGTCAATCGCACTGTTGTCGAAGCAATGTTGCGCAGTCTGGGCTTTACTGTCAGCGTCGTAACCGATGGTGCACAAGCGGTGCGTAGTGCCGAGAGCCGGACTTTCGACGCGATTCTGATGGACTGCCGACTGCCGGTCATCGACGGCTACGAAGCCACCCGACAGATTCGCCAACTACCCGGCTGTGCTGACGTGCCGATCATCGCGCTGACGGCCAATGCCTTGCAGGGCGACCGCGAAGCCTGTTTATCGGCGGGAATGAACGATTACCTGGCCAAGCCCTTCAAACGCACGGATCTGCAGCAAATTCTGCAGCGTTGGGTGCAGTAGTACAGGCCTTTCGGCTATCTGCGACTGGCGTGAAAGACGAAAGTGCGGCAGTCTTAGGCTCCCGAACAGGCCCGAAAAGGGGCTTGAATAATAATTTCAGTGCACAAGTGTACATTCATGTCCTTGGTGCTGTGACTTTCACCACAACGCAATAGTCTATGAGTAGGCTGCTGACTCGAGGCATGAACGCTTCGATCGGCCGGGAAGATTCGCCCCACCCTGCCGCATGGACTATTGAGGAGCTCGCATGACCAAACAAAACGCCTTTACTCGGGAAGACCTGCTGCGCTGCAGTCGTGGTGAGTTGTTCGGCCCAGGTAACGCGCAACTGCCCGCCCCGAACATGCTGATGGTCGATCGCATCACTCATATCAGCGAAGAGGGTGGCAAGTACGGCAAAGGTGAATTGGTCGCCGAGCTGGATATCACTCCAGACCTGTGGTTCTTCGCCTGCCACTTCGAAGGTGATCCGGTAATGCCGGGCTGCCTGGGCCTCGATGCCATGTGGCAACTGGTCGGTTTCTTCCTCGGCTGGCAAGGCTTGCCGGGCCGCGGACGCGCCCTGGGGTCGGGGGAAGTAAAATTCTTTGGCCAGGTACTGCCAACCGCCAAGAAAGTCACCTATAACATCCATATCAAACGCGTCCTGAAGGGCAAGCTGAACATGGCCATTGCCGATGGTTCGGTGACCGTCGACGGCCGCGAAATCTATACCGCCGAAGGCCTTCGGGTCGGCGTTTTCACCTCCACTGACAACTTCTAAGGGTTATCCGCATGCGCCGCGTCGTTATCACTGGTCTGGGCATCGTTTCGTGCCTGGGCAATGACAAAGAGACCGTCTCCGCTAACCTGCGTGCAAGCCGCCCTGGCATCCGGTTCAACCCGGAATATGCTGAAATGGGTCTGCGTAGCCAGGTTTCCGGCTCCATTGACCTTCCCCTCGAAGAATTGATCGATCGCAAGATCTTTCGCTTCGTCGGCCACGCGGCGGCTTACGCCTACCTGGCCATGAAAGATGCCATCGCAGACTCCGGTCTGACCGAAGAGCAGGTTTCCAACGTGCGTACCGGCCTGATCGCCGGCTCCGGTGGCGCGTCGACCTTGAACCAGATGGAAGCGCTGGACATCCTGCGCGAGAAAGGCGTCAAACGCGTGGGCCCGTACCGCGTCACGCGGACCATGGGCAGCACCGTTTCGGCTTGCCTGGCCACGCCGTTCAAGATCAAAGGTGTGAATTACTCGATCTCCTCCGCGTGCGCCACCAGTGCTCACTGCATCGGTAACGCCATGGAGCAGATCCAGATGGGCAAGCAGGACGTAGTGTTCGCCGGCGGCGGTGAAGAAGAACACTGGAGCCAATCGTTCCTGTTCGACGCCATGGGCGCACTGTCCAGCCAGTACAACGAAACCCCGGAAAAAGCTTCCCGTGCCTACGACGCCAAGCGTGACGGTTTCGTCATCGCCGGCGGTGGCGGCATGGTCGTGGTCGAAGAGCTGGAACACGCTCTGGCCCGCGGCGCGAAGATCTACGCGGAAATCGTTGGCTACGGCGCGACCTCCGACGGCTACGACATGGTCGCCCCAAGCGGCGAAGGCGCCATCCGCTGCATGCAGATGGCCATGTCCACCGTCGACGCACCGATCGACTACCTGAACACCCACGGCACCTCGACTCCGGTCGGCGACGTCATGGAAATGAAAGGTGTGCGTGAAGTGTTCGGCGACAAGGCTCCAGCTATCAGCTCCACCAAGAGCCTGTCGGGTCACTCCTTGGGCGCCGCCGGCGTTCACGAAGCGATCTACTGCATGCTGATGATGGAAGGCAACTTCATGGCGGGCTCCGCCAACATCGACGAACTGGACCCGGAAGTGGCAGACATGCCAATCCTGACCAAGACTCGCGAAGACGCCACCATCAACACCGTGATGAGCAACAGCTTCGGCTTCGGTGGCACCAACGCCACGTTGGTACTGAAGCGCTGGCAGGCGTAGGAGCTGCCGCTGCGATCTTTTGATCTTTAGCGCCCGCGAAGACGCTGAAAAGATCGCAGGCTTCGCCAGCTCCTACAGGTTTCGTATAAACCTGATAGCGTGCCACACAAAAACGCCCCGACTGGTTCGGGGCGTTTTTTTGCCTCTGAATTAATTACTCGGGCAAGGCAAAAAACCTGTGGGAGCTGGCTTGCCTGCGATAGCGGTGTGTCAGGCAACATCCATGTTTGCTGTGCCTACGTCATCGCAGGCAAGCCAGCTCCCACAGGTTCAGCGGTGTGCAATCCATCAGCTCGAACCGTGGTTTCCTCCTCGCGAACATGAAACATTTGTCATGAAACTCAATGGCCTGCGACTGAATGTCGCGTATTTCGCGGGCTGCAGGACTTTTGCCGATTCTGCAAAAATGGGTTGCCGAACTCTGCCATTTACTTAGCCAACTAACAAAATATATAACAAAGGCCTGCACACGCCTTGCTGCAGATAACAGAGATTGGAGCTAGCAGATGACTGTAAAAGTAACTGAACGCGACGATTCACATATGTCCCATGAAGGCATCGCCGCCGGTATCCGCATCTGGGATGTACATCAACAAAACCTGTTGGTCGGGATGTTCCACTCCGAGACCGAAGCCCACCAATACAAGGCCGAACTGGAAACACTGGAGCAGCAGCGCGAAGCGCGTTCTGCATAATGACCGCATTGAAAACGACAAACCCCGCCATGAGCGGGGTTTGTCGTTGTTGCAGTCTCTAACGGCTTACCACATCAGATCATCAGGGATCTGATAGGCCGCATACGGATCGTCTTCGACGCTGACTTCTTCTGTCTTCACATTCAGCTGCACGATGCGCTGTGGATCGCGCTCCTGAATCTTCAGGGCCGCTTCACGAGGGATCACTTCGTAACCGCCGGCGTGGTGCACGATCGCCAGGAAGCCATTACTGAGCTGGTTGCGCATCAAGGTGTTGACGGAGATGCGCTTGACCTTCTTGTCATCGACGAAGTTGTAGTAGTCCTCGGTGGTCAGCTTGGGCAGGCGCGAGACTTCGATCAATTGCTTGACCTGGGCGGCGCGGGCCTTCGCTTCTGCCTTCTCCTGCTGCTGGCGGTTCAGCTCCTGGTCGCGCTTGACCTTCTCGGCCATGGCTTCCTGAGCGGCACGCTGCTGGGAGTCATCGAGTTCGATCTGGCCTTTGTGGGCCAGACGTTGCTGCTTCTGCTTCTCTTTGCCGACCTGTTTGGCCTGCTTTTGATTGACCAGCCCTGCTTTGAGCAACTGGTCGCGAAGGGAAATGCTCATGGTGCTTATTTCTCACTTAGGCAACTGCTCAACCGCAGCTGGGCAAATTCTTTTCCTGACGTTTGGCTTCGCCCCACAAGGCGTCCAACTCTTCGAGGGTGCAATCTTCTATGGGACGGTGGGTGTCGCGCAATGCCTGTTCGATAAATCGGAAGCGTCTTTCAAACTTTGAGTTCGCGCCGCGCAGTGCAGTTTCCGGATCGACCTTGAGGTGTCGCGCCAGATTGACCACGGAAAACAGCAGGTCGCCGACTTCATCGGCAATCGCTGCCGAGTCATTGTCGGCCATGGCTTCGAGCACTTCATCGAGCTCTTCGCGCACCTTGTCGAGCACCGGCAAGGCGTCCGGCCAGTCGAAACCAACCTGCCCTGCGCGCTTCTGCAGTTTTGCCGAACGGGACAGCGCAGGCAACGCGGCAGGCACGTCGTCGAGCAAGGATAACTGCTCCGGCGCCGAAGACTTCTCGGCGCGCTCTTCAGCCTTGATCTCTTCCCAGCGTTGCTTGACCTGCTCTTCATTCAGACGCGGGATGTCCAGCGGCGCATACAGATCACCGGTGGGGAACACGTGAGGATGACGGCGGATCAGCTTGCGCGTGATGCTGTCGACCACGCCATCGAACTCGAAACGCCCTTCTTCCCGGGCCAGTTGGCTGTAATAAACCACCTGGAACAACAAGTCGCCCAACTCACCCTGCAAATGATCGAAGTCCCCGCGCTCGATGGCGTCAGCGACTTCGTAGGCTTCTTCCAGGGTGTGCGGGACGATGGTCGCGTAGGTTTGCTTGATGTCCCACGGGCAGCCGTACTGCGGGTCGCGCAGACGGTTCATCAGGTGCAACAGATCTTCAAGGCTGTACATCAATCACTCTCACTGCAAAACCCTTGTGGGAACGGGCTTGCTCGCGAAGACGGCGACACATCCAACATCAATGTCTCCTTCAGACCGCTTTCGCGAGCAAGCCCGCTCCCACATTTGATCGCCGCGAACCATGTCGTTACGGCGTGCGGTTACGGCGGGTTTCGATGATGTTCGGCAACTGGGAAATCCGCCCCAGCAACCGTCCCAACGCATCCAGCCCCGGAATCTCGATGGTCAGGGACATCAACGCGGTGTTGTCCTCTTTGTTCGAACGGGTGTTGACCGCCAGCACGTTGATCCGCTCGTTGAGCAGCACCTGCGACACGTCACGCAGCAGACCGGAACGGTCGTAGGCACGGATGATGATGTCCACCGGATAGGTGAGCACCGGCACCGGGCCCCAGCTGACCTGAATGATCCGCTCCGGCTCACGCCCGGCCAGTTGCAGCACAGAGGCGCAGTCCTGACGGTGAATGCTCACGCCACGGCCCTGGGTGATGTAACCGACGATCGCATCCCCCGGCAGCGGCTGGCAGCAGCCGGCCATCTGGGTCATCAGGTTGCCGACGCCCTGGATCTGAATGTCGCCACGCTTGCCCGGTTTGTAGCCGGTGGCTTTGCGCGGAATCAGCTCCAGCTGTTCGTTGCCACGTTCCGGCTCGACCAGCTGCTGCGCCAGGTTCACCAGTTGCGCCAGGCGCAAATCGCCTGCGCCCAATGCGGCGAACATGTCCTCGGAGGTCTTCATGTTGGCCTTCTCGGCCAGCTTGTCGAAGTCCACCTGCGGCAGGCCGAGGCGATTGAGTTCGCGCTCGAGCAAGGTTTTGCCGGCCGCGACGTTCTGATCGCGTGCCTGCAATTTGAACCAGTGAACGATCTTCGCCCGCGCCCGCGAGGTGGTGATGTAACCCAGGTTCGGGTTCAGCCAGTCGCGGCTCGGAGTGCCGTGCTTGCTGGTGATGATCTCGACCTGTTCACCGGTTTGCAGGCTGTAGTTGAGCGGTACGATGCGCCCGTTGATCTTGGCGCCGCGGCAGTTGTGACCGATTTCGGTGTGCACGCGGTAGGCGAAGTCCAGCGGTGTCGCGCCCTTCGGCAAGTCGATGGCGTGCCCGTCCGGGGTAAAGATGTAGACCCGGTCCGGCTCGATATCGACCCGCAGTTGTTCGGCAAGGCCGCCAATATCGCCCAGCTCTTCGTGCCACTCGAGAACCTGACGCAGCCAGGAAATTTTCTCTTCGTAGTGGTTCGAGCCGGACTTGACGTCGGTGCCCTTGTATTTCCAGTGCGCGCAAACCCCCAGCTCGGCTTCTTCGTGCATCGCGTGGGTGCGGATCTGCACTTCCAGCACCTTGCCTTCAGGACCGATCACCGCGGTGTGCAGCGAGCGGTAGCCGTTCTCTTTCGGGTTGGCGATGTAGTCGTCGAACTCTTTCGGGATGTGCCGCCACAGAGTGTGGACGATGCCGAGCGCGGTGTAGCAATCGCGCATTTCCGGCACCAGCACGCGAACCGCGCGCACGTCGTAGATCTGGCTGAATTCCAGACCCTTGCGCTGCATTTTGCGCCAGATCGAATAGATGTGTTTGGCCCGGCCGCTGATGTCGGCATCGACGCCGGTGGCCTGCAACTCGTCTTTGAGTTGGGTCATCACGTCGGCGATAAAGCGCTCGCGATCCAGCCGTCGCTCGTGGAGCAACTTGGCGATCTGCTTGTACTGGTCGGGCTCAAGATAGCGGAAGGACAAGTCCTCCAGCTCCCACTTGATATGACCGATACCGAGGCGGTGGGCCAGCGGCGCGTAAATGTCGAAGACTTCACGGGCCACTCGGTTGCGCTTCTCGTCGTCGGCGGTTTTCACCGCGCGGATCGCACAGGTGCGCTCGGCCAGTTTGATCAGCGCGACGCGTACGTCGTCGACCATGGCCACGAGCATTTTGCGCAGGTTCTCGACCTGGCCCTGAGTGCCCAGCACCAGGGATTGACGGGGGCTCAGGCTGGCGCTGATCGCCGCCATGCGCAACACGCCGTCGATGAGTTTGGCGACCACCGGACCGAAACGCTGGCTGACCGCCGGCAATTGGATCTGGCCTTCGCGCACGCCGCGGTACAGCACGGCTGCGACCAACGAATCCTGGTCGAGTTTGAGGTCGGCGAGAATCTCGGCGATCTCAAGGCCCGTGCGGAAACTCGAGGTCCCTTCGGACCACAGATTCTTCGCCGCATTGGCTTGTTGTTCGGCCTCGCGAGCGAACTCGCAGGCTTCCTTCAAGGCTTCGCGATCCAGTGCCGCATCGACACTGACCGCATGATCGAGCCAGGCCTCGAGGTTGATACTGCCGTCGGTGTTGATCGGCTGGTGTGCTCTCACCTGTACCATCTTGCTTTACCTTCCCTACGACGCAGATTCAATGCGTCAAATCGCTGACCTTTGCTGCCCGTGTGCACTCGCGGGGCTAAGACGAATGCGCTTTGCACGAGCGGGTCAGTCGGACCAGACGAGCCGTCCTAGCTCGCTTCAAATAACGCCATGGCCTCGACATGTGCCGTCTGAGGAAACATATCGAGAATCCCGGCACGTTTTAACCGGTAGCCCTGCTTGATCAATTCGACCGTGTCGCGCGCCAGCGTTGCAGGGTTGCACGACACATACACCAATCGTTTGGCGCCCAGGGACGCCAGCTTGCGCACCACCTCGAAAGCGCCGTCGCGAGGTGGGTCCAAGAGTACCGCACAAAAGCCTTCATCTGCCCATTCGGCATCGGCCAAAGGCTGGGATAAATCGGCTTGAAAAAACTTCGCATTATGCAAATTGTTGTCAGCGGCATTCGCGGCAGCTCGCTCGACCATCGCCTGCACGCCCTCCACCGCCACCACTTCGCGAACGGTTTTGGCCAGCGGCAAGGCAAAGTTGCCCAACCCACAAAACAGATCCAGAACCCGCTCATCAGGTTTCGGCGCCAGCCACGCCAATGCCTGGGCGACCATCGCTTCGTTGACCCCGGCGTTGACCTGGATGAAATCTCCCGGCCGATACGCCAGGTTCAAGTCCCACTGTTCAAGGCGATAGCCCAGCGACTGATCGGCCTCGACCGGTTGCGGCTCGCCGTCACCATGCAGCCACAACTGGGCTTCATGGAACGCGCAGAATTCCTTGAGGATGGTCATGTCGGCTTCGGACAACGGCGCCATGTGCCGCAGCAATACCGCCAATGACGAACCACTGAACAACTCCACATGCCCCAGTGCCTGAGGTTTGCTCAAGCGCCGCAGCATCTCCGGCAAGCGGGTCATGATCGGTTGCAAGGGCTGTACCAGCACCGGGCATTCGTTAATGGCGACGATGTCCTGACTGCCGGCAGCGCGGAAGCCGACTTCGAGTTTTTTCGCTTTCATGTCCCAACGCACCGCCACTCGGGCGCGACGACGGTAACCGAATTCCGGACCGCTCAACGGCGCTGCCCACTCTTCAGGTTCGACACCGGCAACCCGCGACAATTGCTCGGCGAGCATGCGCTGTTTCAGGGCGAGCTGTTCGTTGTGGGGCAGATGCTGCACGCTGCAACCGCCGCAACGAGCGGCATGAGCGCAGGGTGCCGGACGGCGCAATTCACTGGCCTGGAACACGCGCTCGGTGCGCGCCTCGACCACTTTGCCGTGGGCACCCAAGACCCGCGCCTCGACGTCTTCACCGGCCAAAGCGCCGATGACGAACCAGGTGCGACCTTCGAAAAACGCGATACCGCGACCGTCATTGGCCAGGCGCTCGATGGTCAAGCGCTGCTTTTTGCCGGTCGGGACTTGCGGGGCCTTGCTGCCACCCGTGGGCTGGAAGCGCAGGCCTCTCTCTTGCTTGGCCATCAGTTGGGCGCGTCGAAAATGCCGGTCGACAGGTAACGGTCGCCACGGTCGCAGATGATCGCGACGATCACCGCGTTTTCAACTTCTTTGGACAGACGCAGCATCGCTGCCACGGCACCGCCCGAAGACACGCCGCAGAAGATACCTTCTTCGCGCGCAAGACGACGGGTCACGTCCTCGGCTTCGCTTTGCGCCATGTCGACGATCCGGTCCACGCGCTCGGCCTGGTAGATCTTCGGCAGGTATTCCTGCGGCCAGCGACGGATGCCCGGAATCGCCGAGCCTTCCATCGGTTGCAGCCCGATGATCTGCACGTTGTCGTTCTGCTCTTTCAAGTAGCGCGAAACGCCCATGATGGTGCCGGTGGTGCCCATCGAGCTGACGAAATGAGTGATGGTGCCTTCGGTCTGACGCCAGATTTCCGGACCGGTGGTGGTGTAGTGCGCCTCGGGGTTGTCACCGTTGGCGAACTGATCCAGCACCTTGCCGCGACCTTCGGCTTCCATTCGCTGGGCGAGGTCGCGAGCGCCTTCCATGCCTTCTTCCTGGCTGACCAGAATCAGCTCGGCGCCATAGGCCGTCATGGCGGCTTTACGCTCGGCGCTGGAGTTGTCCGGCATGATCAGGATCATCTTGTAACCCTTGATCGCGGCAGCCATCGCCAGGGCGATCCCGGTATTGCCCGAGGTCGCTTCGATCAGCGTATCGCCGGCGTGGATCTGCCCGCGCAATTCGGCGCGGGTGATCATCGACAGCGCCGGACGGTCCTTGACCGAACCCGCCGGGTTGTTCCCTTCGAGCTTGAGCAAAAGGGTGTTGCTGGTGGCGCCAGGCAGGCGCTGCAAACGGACCAGCGGAGTGTTGCCGACGCAATCGGCGATGGTTGGGTACTGCAAGGTCATGGCGTATTCGCAATCCAGACTGCGGGGGCGCCTATCATACCGGCAAACGTGCGCAGGCCATATCACGCAAAGTAAGGGGCTTATGGCGAATGGGAATAAGGGGCTGGATCAGTACTCTTCACCTTGCGCGACATTCAATGCATAGAACTCATGCAACTTGGCCTGCAACAACTGTTTGTCCGGTAGCTGCACCTGGTATTCAGCGATCAGCGCTGGCGACAGGCTGCGGTTAAGGGCGTATTCAACCACCTCGTCATCCTTGCTGGCGCAGAGCAATACACCAATGGCCGGGTTTTCGTGGGGTTTGCGCTCCTTGCGATCCAGCGCTTCCAAATAGAAGTTCAGCTTGCCCAAATACTCCGGTTTAAAACGACCGACCTTAAGCTCAATGGCTACAAGACAATTAAGGCCGCGGTGGAAGAACAGCAGATCCAGGGCAAAATCACACCCACCCACTTGAAGCGGATACTCGGAACCGACAAAGCAGAAATCGCGGCCGAGTTCGCTCAGGAATTCTTTGAGGCGCGCCATCAACCCTTTATGCAGATCAGTTTCGGCATGGCCACCCGGCAGGTCGAGAAAATCGAGCATGTAGGCGTCGCGGAATATCTCAAGCGCTGCCGGGTGGGCTTGTCTCAGCACTGCTGAGATTTTTGCTGGTTGGGTCACGCTTCGTTCGAACAGTGCGGTCTTGAACTGACGCTCTAGTTCGCGCTTCGACCATTTCTCCTGAACTGCCAAACGGACGTAGAACTCCCGCTCTTCCGGCCGTTTACTCTGGCTGAAAATGATCAGGTTGTGCGACCAGGACAATTGTCGCACCACTGGTGCGACTTTCTCTTCAGCGTGATAAGTCTCATAGAACTGGCGCATGCGAAACAAGTTCGACCGAGTAAAACCGCGCAACCCAGGTTGAGACGTGGCCAGATGCTCAGCCAGTTGGCTGACCACAGAATCGCCCCATTCGGCTTTTTCCAGCTTGCGACTGATGTAAGCACCCACCTGCCAATACAGCTCGATCAACTGGGTATTCACCGTCTGCATGGCCTGCTGTTTGGCACTTTGAATCAGCGCAAGTACTTCATTGAAACGGTCGTCGGCTGCGTTGCCGGGGACGCTGGATGCATTCATGCCGAACTCCTTGAGGACGAGGAAAAACGCGAGTCTATTCCGTCGAATCAGGCATAAGGTGTCGGCAATACCCTTTAGGAAAGGTCGTACAAATAAACGGGAACGCTCCGGCATGATCAGCGCGGTGGTGGCTGGGAGGTCCTCTTCGCGGGCAAGCCCGCTCCCACAGGAGTTGGAGTTGATCACACGATTTGTGGCAGACACACATCAACTGTGGGAGCGGGCTTGCCCGCGATGGCGTCATCACTAACACCGTCATCATCCGCCAATAACCGCATATTCAACCGCAACCCTACCCCGCTGTTCTCCGCCCACAAACGCCCACCCTGCCTCTGCACCGCATTCCTCGCGATGCTCAAACCCAATCCGAATCCACCATCCCCCGGCCGCGAACCATCGAGCCGAATGAACGGCGAGAAAATCCGTTCAAGATCCTCGGCAGCCACCCCACCGCCCTTGTCTTCCAGCCACAGGTGCCAGAAGTCGCCATCGCGCCGACCGCCGAGCGTCACAACACCGCCCGTGGGTGAATGACGAATGGCATTGCGCAGTATGTTTTCCAGCGCCTGGGCCAGGGTATTGAGATGGCCGCGCACCCAGCAGGATGCATCCACCGCGCAGTGCAACTGACTCGCCGGCCAGCCACTTTCATAGCAGGCGTTTTCCGTGAGCATTTCCCACAAGGCCTGGACCTGGATCGCTTCATCGGGCAACGGTGCGCGCTCGGTGTCGAGCCAGGCCAGTTGCAGGGCGTCTTCGACCAAGCGCTGCATGCCGTCGACTTCCCGGCCAATGCGTTCGCGCAGCTGCCCCAGGTCTTGCTCGCTTTCGCTGGCCACCCGCAGCCGGCTCAGCGGTGTGCGCAATTCATGGGACAGGTCGCGCAGCAGTTGTTGTTGCAGGGCCACCGTGCTTTGCAGGCGCTCGGCCATGTGATCGAAGGCTCTGCCCAATTCACCCAATTCATCCGAGCGGTTGGTGGTGCGACTCGATAAACGCACAGTCAGTTGGTCGGCGCGCCAGGCATTGGCTTGTTCGCGCAGGCTGTTCAATGGGACGACCAGCAATCGATACAGCCCCACGCACAGCAGCAGGGTGAACAGCCCGGGAATCACCCCATTGGTGATCACCCGCCAGAACACCCGGTAGCGTCCAGGCATGAAACGCTGAGGCAACTCGATCACCAGGCTGCCGGCAGACGGGTCGTTGGGAAATGGAATTTTCAGCCACGGCAGGCCCTGATTACGCCGACTGACCGGCCAATCCAGACCACGCAAAAAAGTCAGTCGCTGGATTTCCTGGTTGGCCAGCGGATGATTACTCAGGGATTGCAAGTCGGCACCGATGACACCGACCCAGGTCGACTCGCGCTGACCGACACGCTGCAACCAGGCATCAATGCCTGCACTCTGCTGTTCGTTCCACGCCCGCTCCGCCTCGGCGGCGTAGCGCGTCAGGGTGCCCCGGGCCTCGTCGGACAGGAACAGGTTTTTCTTTTCCATGTAGCGGCCCCAGGACCAGCTCAACCAGATCATCAGCAGACAGAACGCCACCAACAAACAAGCCAGTTTCCAGAACAGTGAATGCCGGCCCGGCACGTCAGACCATTTCATCGGCCGCACTCAAAACATACCCCTTGCCCCAGACCGTACGCACTTCGCGCTCGGTGTAACCGATGGCCTTGAGCTTGCGGCGAATCTGGCTGATGTGCATGTCGAGGCTGCGGTCATGGGGCGCATAACCGCGCTGCAACACCTGCTGATAAAGGAACGCCTTGCTCAGGACTTCATCACCGTTGCGATTCAATGTATCCAGCAACCGATATTCGCTGCGAGTCAGGCCGGCCGCGTGCTCGCTCAAAAAGACCTCGCACCGTTCATCGTCGAAACGCAGGCTGTCCGTCGCTGGGGCAATCAGTGCCGGCGCCGGCCGCCGGTCGAGCGCCACCCGCCGCAGGATCGCCTCGATGCGCACCCGCAACTCGGCCATGCTGAAAGGTTTGGGCAGGTAATCGTCGGCACCGAGGCGAAAGCCACTGATGCGATCCGCCTCCGCGCCCAGCGCCGACATCAGCACCACCGGCGTGGAATGGCTCTGGCGCAGTTGGGTCAGCACCGCCAAGCCATCCAGCCCCGGCAGCAGAATATCCATCAACACCACATCGAAGGCTTGCTGGCGGGCAATGGCCAACCCTTCCTGGCCGTTCTGGCACCAGGTCACCTGAAAACCGCAGCGCCCCAGATGCTCATGGACGTAGGCACCGAGCACCAGATCATCTTCGATGGAGAGGATGCGAGGATGGTTAATAGAGATGGGAGTCATGAGTATCTGCAAATAATTCTCAGTTGCCGATTATTCAAGATTGCCTCGCCAGGGGCAACTCAAGGTTTACCCCCCGAGACCAAAGCGTTGAACTGGCCGACGAATGACGACATCAATTTTACGAAGATTGCCCGCATGCAAATCGCTACACTGCGCAGGTGGCGCGTGCCGGACGCATGTGCAGGTCAATAAACAGCTGGATGCGGGAGAGATGCGTGCTCAAGAAACTGGGAATTAAAGGCCGCGTGCTGTTGCTGACTCTGTTGCCGACCACCCTGATGGCGCTGGTCCTGGGCGGCTATTTCACCTGGATGCAGCAATCGGACCTGCAATCCCAACTCATGCAGCGCGGCGAAATGATTGCCGAACAGTTGGCGCCGCTGGTGGCCCCGGCCATGGGTCGCAAAGACAACGACCTGCTGGAGCGCATTGCCACCCAGTTCCTGGAACAAACCGACGTGCGCGCGGTGACATTCCTCGCCCCCGACCGCACACCGCTGGCCCACGCCGGCCCGACCATGCTCAATCAGGCCCCTTTGGGCAACGGTTCACAACTGCTGCGCCGCAGTGGCAATGACGCCACCCGCTATCTGCTGCCGGTGTTCGGCAAGCACCGCAACCTGGCCGGCGACCTGATCCCCGATGAAGCCGACCGCCTGCTGGGTTGGGTCGAACTCGAACTGTCACACAACGGCATGTTGCTGCGCGGTTACCGCAGTCTGTTCGCCAGCCTGCTGCTGATCGGCGGTGGCTTGGTCGGTGCGGCGCTGCTGGCGTTGCGCATGGGCCGGACCATCAACCGGCCATTGAGCCAGATCAAACAAGCCGTGGCACAGCTCAAGGACGGTCATCTGGAAACCCGCCTGCCGCCCCTCGGCAGCCATGAGCTGGATGAACTGGCGTCCGGCATCAACCGTATGGCCGGAACCCTGCAGAACGCTCAGGAAGAATTGCAAAACAGCGTCGACCAGGCCACCGAAGACGTGCGTCAGAACCTGGAAACCATCGAAATCCAGAACATCGAGCTCGACCTGGCGCGCAAGGAAGCCCTGGAGGCGAGCCGGATCAAATCCGAGTTCCTGGCCAACATGAGCCATGAAATCCGCACACCGCTCAACGGCATTCTCGGCTTCACGCATTTGCTGCAAAAAAGTGAATTGACGCCACGCCAGCTCGATTACCTGGGCACCATCGAAAAATCCGCCGACAGCCTGCTGGGGATCATCAACGAGATTCTCGACTTCTCGAAAATCGAGGCCGGCAAACTGGTGCTCGACCATATTCCGTTCAACCTGCGCGACCTGCTGCAAGACACCTTGAACATCCTTGCCCCGGCTGCCCACGCCAAAGAGCTTGAGCTGGTGAGCCTGGTTTATCGCGATACGCCATTGTCGCTGGTGGGCGATCCGCTGCGACTCAAGCAGATCCTCACCAACCTTGTGAGCAACGCGATCAAGTTCACCCGCGAAGGCACCATCGTCGCCCGGGCCATGCTCGAAGAAGAACATGAAGACAGCGTGCAACTGCGCATCAGCATTCAGGACACCGGCATTGGTCTGTCGAACCAGGACGTGCGCGCCTTGTTCCAGGCCTTCAGCCAGGCCGATAACTCGCTGTCCCGCCAACCCGGCGGCACCGGCCTGGGGCTGGTGATTTCCAAACGCCTGATTGAACAGATGGGCGGCGAGATCGGCGTCGACAGTACACCGGGCGAAGGCTCGGAATTCTGGATCAGCCTGAGCCTGCCCAAAGCCCGCGACGACGCCGAAGACCTGCCCGGTCCACCGCTGCTCGGACAACGGGTGGCGGTGTTGGAAAACCATGAGCTGGCCCGTCAGGCCTTGCAGCATCAACTGGAAGACTGCGGCCTGCTAGTCACGCCGTTCAACACTCTGGAAAGCCTGGCCAATGGCGTAACCGGCGCCCATCAGACCGATCAGGCAATCGGCCTGGCAGTGCTCGGCATCACCAGCAATGACATGCCGCCGGAGCGCCTCAACCAGCACATCTGGGACCTCGAACACCTGGGTTGCCGAGTGTTGGTGCTGTGCCCGACCACCGAACTGACGCTGTTCCACCTCTCGGTGCCCAACCCCCACAGCCAGCTGCAGTCCAAACCGGCCTGCACGCGCAAACTGCGGCGGGCCCTGTCCGATATGGTCAACCCCCGCCAGCAGCGCAGCGACCCCGGCGAGCCCCTTTCCAGCCGCGCGCCGAAGGTCCTTTGCGTCGACGACAACCCGGCCAATCTGCTGCTGGTGCAAACCCTGCTCGAAGACATGGGCGCCAAGGTGCTCGCAGTGGAAAGCGGTTACGCCGCGGTCAAGGCCGTACAGAACGAAACCTTCGACCTGGTGCTGATGGACGTGCAGATGCCCGGCATGGATGGCCGCCAAAGCACCGAATCCATTCGCCAGTGGGAAAACGAGCGGCATTGCACGCCGCTGCCGATCGTTGCCCTTACCGCCCACGCAATGGCCAACGAAAAACGCGCGTTGCTGCAAAGCGGTATGGATGACTACCTGACCAAACCCATCAGCGAACGGCAACTGGCGCAGGTGGTGTTGAAATGGACCGGTCTGGCGTTGCGTAATCTGGGGCCGGAGCGTTCCAGCGAAAGCAACAACGGTAATGATTTGCAGGTGCTCGATCACGAAGAAGGCCTGCGCCTGGCGGCCGGCAAGGCCGATCTGGCGGCGGACATGCTGGCCATGCTGCTGGCCTCCCTGGAGGCTGACCGCGAGGCCATCCGCGTCGCTCGTGAAGCCAATGACCAAAATGCGCTGATCGAACGAGTCCACCGCCTGCATGGGGCCACCCGTTATTGCGGCGTCCCGCAACTGCGCGCCGCCTGCCAGCGCAGCGAAACCCTGCTCAAGCAACAGGACGCAAAAGCCCCCGGCGCGCTGGAAGAACTCGAACGAGCCATCAATCGCCTGGCGGCCCATGCGCGTATCAATGCCTGATGCAGCGCAATAACGCCGGGCGCCTTGAAGGCTAAGCTCAAGGCCTGTAGCAGCTGCCGAACGCAGGCTTCGCCAGCGGCTCCAGGTAACTTCCAGGAGGACAACATGCGCACGATTCTTTTCAGCAGCCAGACCTACGACCGCGACAGTTTTCTGAGTACCGACCTGCCCGCCGGCATCGAGCTGCAGTTCCAGCCGGCGCGACTGAGCCTCGACACGGTGGCGCTGGCGGAGCATCACGAAGTGGTCTGTGCCTTCATCAATGATGACCTCAGCGCTCCGGTACTCGAACGTCTGGCCGCGGGCGGCACACGCCTGATCGCCCTGCGCTCGGCCGGTTACAACCATGTCGACCTGGCGGTGGCGAAGCGCTTGGGGCTGGCGATTGTGCGGGTTCCGGCCTACTCGCCTCACGCGGTGGCCGAACACGCGGTGGCGCTGATCCTGGCGCTTAATCGTCGCCTGCACCGTGCCTACAACCGTACTCGCGAGGGGGATTTCAGCTTGCATGGGCTGACTGGTTTCGACCTCGTGGGCAAGACCGTCGGCGTCGTCGGCACCGGGCAGATCGGCGCGACTTTCGCGAAAATCATGAACGGCTTCGGCTGCCAGTTGCTGGCCTGTGATCCTTATCCGAACCCGCAGGTCGAAGCGCTGGGCGCCCGCTACCTCAGCTTGCCGCAATTGCTGGCCGAGTCGCAAATCATCAGCCTGCATTGCCCGCTCAACGAACAAAGCAAACACTTGATCAACAGCGAGTCACTGGCGCACATGCAGCCCGGCGCGATGTTGATCAATACCGGGCGTGGCGGTCTGGTGGACACGCCGGCGCTGATCGATGCGTTGAAGGACGGCCAATTGGGCTATCTGGGGCTGGATGTTTATGAAGAGGAGGCGCAGCTGTTCTTCGAGGATCGCTCCGACTTGCCGCTGCAGGACGATGTGCTGGCGCGCCTGCTGACCTTTCCGAATGTCATCATCACGGCGCACCAGGCCTTCCTCACCCGCGAAGCCCTGGGTGCGATTGCCGCGACCACCCTGCAGAACATCGCGGCCTGGGCGGCCGGTTCGCCACAGAATCAGGTCGAGAGCTGAGCGGCTCAGGCCTTGGACAAAAGGATCATCAGGGCCAGCCAGCCGAAGCCCAACAAGCGCTGTCCCAGCGAATGACCGCGACGCAGCAGGAACCAGACAAAAAACGGCGGCAGCAAGAAAATCATCAGTTTCAGCCAGAGTTCCACCGGACGCGGCCCACCGGGTGCCGGTGCCGGGATCTCTGCCTCGACTTCGGCTTTACGTTTGCGCCCGAAAGCGGCCGGGGTCACCCGGGGCACACTCTCATTGGTCGGTAAACGCCCGAAAGAAAGAGGCGCCTGCGTAGGCGTTGCCGTCGACGTAGCCGCTTGCACTGCCACCGCAGGTGCACCGCAATGAATGCAAGCAGGCGCCGTGGAGCTGATGCGTTGCTTGCACTCAAAACATTCGATCAACGCCATTTCTGTTCCTTAGAGATGCAAAAGCGGCAGTGTGCCATGACTCGACAGGTAATTTGAACCAGATCGAAGGTCACATGCCCGCGCTATGCTGCGTTCATGCCCGTGCTAGCATATCGCGCATATTTGGAGGACCCATGGTCGAACACGATTTCCGCTACAGCCTGATGAACCCGCAACACACCCTCACCGAATGCCGCGCCCTCGTGCCGGGGCGTTATCAAGTCACCGGCAACGGCGGCTCGATTCGTAATAACGACGTGCTGGTAGTGACCCTTAAAGGCAGCAAGGACTTGTCCATGCGCCTGACCGTCGAAACGGTTCGCCATCTGATCAATCCGCCGGGCCAATGGGTCGCGGTGGCCAGTGGTCCGGTGTTCGGCGAACTGGCGATCCACACCTGGAAGGTCAACTGCGACAGCTGCGCGAAGGAGCTGAGCTTTGAGTTCGCGGTCGACGCCAAGCTGGGCAACAAGGCGGAAAAACCGGCGGCCACTGCACGCATTGCCGAGCTGGGCTGGGCCACCGTTGCCGACAAGCACCTGTGCAAGAAGTGCCAGGAGCCTGCGTGATGAAACGCCTTGCTCTGACCGCCATGGCTGGCGCCAGTCTGTTGGGCTGTGCCGCCGAACCGGTGCAATTGCAACACAACCGCAGCTACATTCTGGAATGGATCGGCGAACGTCCGCTGATGGACTACAGCCATCTGACCATTACCCTTGATGAAGATGGTCGGGCCTATGGCAATGGCGGCTGCAACCACTGGTTCGCGCCGTATACCCTGGAAGGCGACAAGCTGAGCTTCGGCAAGATCGGCAGCACCCGCAAAATGTGTGCGCCGGCGTTGATGGAGCAGGAAAAACGCTTCCTGCAGGCGCTGGAAAACGTGCAGCGCTGGGATGTTTCACCGATCGACCAGATGCGCTTCTGGCCGGCGCAAGGCAAACCACTGCGCTGGTGGCTTGAAGAGGGTTGATCACGTAGCCAGTGAGTGACTGTGGCGAGGGAGCTTGCTCCCACTGGGCTGCGAAGCAGCCCTAAAACCCACCACCTCGGTTCTTCAGATATACCGTATGGACCGAATTTGCGACTGCTGCGCAGCCGAACGGGGGCAAGCCCCCTCGCCACAAAAGCTCCCTCACCACAGGTCGGCGCTCGATCAGTTAGTCGCCTGCAACGCCTCAAGCTTCGCCATCACCCCCGCCGCCGTCTGCTCCCCCATCAACTGTTCCCGCACCTTGCCCTTGTTATCGATGATGTAAGTCACCGGCAGCGCTTCACTGCGCGGCAATTCGAAAAGGTCGGCCGGGTCCTGGGCCAGCACGGTGAAAGCGATCCCCAGTTTCTCGCTGGCGCTTTTCAGCTCTTCGCCCTGCACATTGTCGAAATTGACCCCAAACACCCCGATCTTCTTGCCTTTGAGCTGCTCGGCCAGCGCGTTCAACTCGGGAATTTCGGTACGGCACGGACCGCACCATTCGGCCCAGTAATTGAGCACCAGCCATTGTTTGTCCAGACGCTCGGCGGCGACGTTGTGACCGTTCTGGTCGACGCCATAGTCGTTGCCGCAGCCTCCCAGTAATAACGCCCCCATGATCGCCAATGCCGCTGCCAGTCGCCTTGTCATGTCTCAATCCTTGTCAAAAATAGAATGCACCTGCGACCCATCGCCTCCCAAGGTTCTGGATTACGCGCCGCACAGTTAGAATAGCCGCCACCTTACGCAAGATGCGACCCGCACATGACCGATCTGACGCTTTATCACAACCCGCGCTGCTCGAAATCCCGCGGTGCGCTCGAACTGCTCGAAGCCCGTGGCCTGGCCCCGACCGTGGTCCGCTACCTGGAAACCCCGCTGGACGCCGCGCAAATCCAGAGCCTGCTGAGCAAGCTCGGTATCAGCGCCCGGCAATTGCTGCGCACCGGCGAGGACGAGTACAAAACCCTCAACCTGGCCGACAGCAGCCTGAGCGAGGCGCAATTGATCACCGCCATCGCCGCGCACCCGAAACTCATGGAGCGCCCGATTCTCGAAGTCGGCGACAAAGCCATCATCGGCCGTCCGCCGGAGAATGTGCTGGAGTTGCTGCCGTGAGTGCGCCGTACATTCTGGTTCTGTATTACAGCCGCAGCGGTTCGACCAATGAAATGGCCCGGCAGATTGCCCGTGGTGTCGAGCAGTCCGGTATGGAAGCGCGCCTGCGTACCGTGCCGGCGATCTCCACCGAGTGCGAAGCCGTGTCGCCGGACATTCCTGACGAAGGCGCGCTGTACGCCAGCCTCGATGACTTGAAGAACTGCGCTGGCCTGGCTCTCGGTAGCCCGACCCGCTTCGGCAACATGGCCGCACCGTTGAAGTACTTTCTCGATGGCACCAGCAATCTGTGGCTGACCGGCGCCCTGGTGGGCAAACCGGCCGGGGTCTTCACCTCCACCGCGAGCCTGCATGGCGGCCAGGAAACTACGCTGCTGTCGATGATGTTGCCGTTGCTGCACCACGGCATGCTGATCACCGGCCTGCCTTACAGCGAGTCGGCGCTGCTGGAAACCCGCGGTGGCGGCACGCCTTACGGCGCCAGCCATCACGCCGGTGCCGATGGCAAAAGCGGTTTGAATGAACACGAAGTTGCGCTGTGCCGGGCCTTGGGCCTGCGGTTGGCGAAGACTGCGCAAAAGTTGGTGAGCTGATATGGCCAAAAAGCCGAAGATTCTGCCTTCCATCGAATGGCTCGAACCGCGAGTACGGGCGATGCGCGTCATCAGCCTGCTGTGCTTTTTCGGCCTGGTGGGACTGCTCTGCGCCTACTACCTGGTATTCGCCGACCTGCATGGCGCGCGGCCGTGGGTGATTCTGCTGATCGAACTGGTGCCGCTGCTGTTGCTGGCGCCGGGGATGATCGTCGGCAGCGCCCGTGGGCATTCGTGGATGTGTTTTGTGGTGAACCTGTATTTCATGAAGGGCGCATTGGCCGCGTATGACCCGAACCGGCAGCTGTTCGGTTTACTGGAGATGGGCGCGAGCCTGGCGGTGTTCTGCTCGGCAATGTTGTATGTGCGGTGGCGGTTTCAGTTGAATCGCAAGTTGGCGGGTGAAGGCGAAATCTCCGTCGCCTGACAGGACGCTATCGCGGGCAAGCCCGCTCCCACAGTGACCGGAGCCGTTCACACATTTTGTGCTCAAAACCAATACCTGTGGGAGCAACTGTCTTGATGACCTTTATTTTGAAGGCATATTGATAGACAGCTGAACTCCCACAGCTTTAGGCCATGCGATGCCCTACAGGAACACCGCGACCCGTTTAGGCCAAGGGTTCTTTC